>ONON01000197.1 GCA_900319455.1 uncultured Eubacteriales bacterium | reverse complement strand
GTACCTTGCGCTTTCAGCGTCGGGGTCTGTGTTGCCGTCAAGAAAATCTATGTTTTCGGGTTTAAGGTCAACTTTTGAGAAAAGATTGTCATACATAAACATATAAAAGCTGTTTTTGTGCTCTTTGGGCAGGTCGCAGTATTCATCAAGATTGAATGTTTTTACATCCTTAAAAGAAACGTTGCCCGCCTTGCACTGCTCCGCCAAATAAGTATAGGTCGGCACGGGAGTGGCTCCGGTCGCAAATCCGAGAACGCAGGAGGGGTTTTCGTTTATGTAATCAACATAAATTTTGCCTGCCGCCTCGCCTATTTCCTGCTCTGTTTTGAAAATTCTGATATCCATTTTAAACCTCCGGATTAATTAATAGCTATTTCTTTATGCTGTTCGGACGAATCGTAAATCGCCTGCATAATTTTTGAAGTTTCAATCGCGTAGTCTATATAAGCCTGATTATGCTTTCCCGTTTGAACGCACTCAATGAAGGATTTAATTTCTTCATCATAAAAATTGTTGTGCGTTGAAACAACATCGGCTGAAACGAGCGCACCGTTTTTGGTTGAATACAGTTTGAAATCACCGCAATACTGGAGCCTTATACCCGCCTTTGTGCCGATAAAATCAATATATGTTTCACTCACGCCGATATTCTGAGCCCACGCGCCGTTAAAGCTGATTACCGGGCCGTCGGTTCTCACAAGACCCACAACACTGTCATCAACATCGTAAACGCCGTTTAAATCGGCTGTTTCAGCCGCCCACATACCGGTATATACATAATCTTTTATGTTTTTGCCGAGTTTGCAGAAAGCTTCGCCCGACGCCGTCAGAGGTTTGGGTTCGCCGCAGCAGTAAAGAATAAGATCAATATAGTGAACGCCCCAGTCTATAAGCGCGCCTCCGCCTGAAACGGCTTTGTTGGTAAAATCTCCGCCGATACCGGGAATTGACCTGTGCGCCCTGAAACTTGCGTAAACATGGTAAACCTCACCCAGTTCGCCGTCGTCAATAAGTTTTTTGATGTTGTTGACCTGAGTGCCGAATCTGTTGCAGACGCCTATGTTGAGAATTTTGCCCGTTTCGTGCGCAACACGCTGCATTTCAAGCGCTTCCTCAAGATTTTTCGCCGCCGGTTTTTCGCTTAAAACATGTTTGCCAGCTTTCAGAAAATCTATGGCAATAACCGAATGCATATCGTTATGCGTGCAAACCGAAACAGCGTCAAGATCCGGGTCGTTGAGAAACTCTTTACAGTCATAAACCGCTTTGCCGCAACCGTATTTTTTCACCGCTTCGTCCGCTCTTTCGGGGATAATGTCGCAGAAATATTTGATGTTGACATTGTCGAGTTTTAAATAAGCGGGTATATGGGCGCTGTTCGCTATTGTGCCGCAGCCTATTACAGCCACATTGATTGTTTTTGACATAAAAAACCTCCTTGATACTCAGTTAAATACAATCATATCATAACTGAAAAAAAAGTAAATAAAGAATTCAAAAAAAGATTGAATAATTTTATATATTTTGCTAATATAGTGAAAAACACATAAAGGAGAATTATCATGGGCAGATTTCCGATCGGCGTTATAATTGACAGTTTTCGCACCGACACCGTCTCCGCGGTTAAAAAAGCCGCCGCTGTCGGAGCGGACGGCATACAGGTATATGCCACAAGGGGTGAAATGGCACCCGAAAATATGAATGCTCAAAAAAGAACGGATTTCAAAAACCTTGTCAGCGACTGCGGTCTTGTTATTTCCGCGCTGTGCGGAGATCTCGGCTGCGGTTTTGCCGACAAAGACAGGAACCCCGGGCTTATTGAAAAATCAAAAAGAATACTTGAGCTTGCGAAAGAACTCGGCACCGATGTGGTTACCACACATATCGGTGTGGTTCCCTCGGATAAAAATGTTGACAGATATAAAATAATGCAGGAAGCGTGCGCTGAGCTCGCGGAATACGCGGACGGTTTAAACGCCCATTTCGCGATTGAAACAGGCCCCGAAACTTCCGCGGTTCTCAAGGAGTTTCTCGATTCGCTTAATTCAACGGGCGTCGCGGTCAACCTTGACCCAGCTAACCTTGTAATGGTAACGGGCGACGACCCCGCCGGGGCTGTTTACAATCTGAAAGATTATATAGTTCATACCCACGCCAAAGACGGAAAACAGCTTTTTTACAAAGACCCGGAAATTATTTACGGAGTTAAGGACGACCCGATTGTTACCGGACCGTCTTTTGAAGAGGTGCCTCTCGGCGAAGGCAGCGTTGACTGGGATAAATACCTTGCGGCTCTTGAAGATATTGGATTTAATGGCTTTTTGACCATTGAGAGAGAAGTGGGCGACAATCCCGAAAAAGATATAAAAGGCGCGGTTGAGTTCCTTAAAAATCTCGGCTGCGGGAGGTAAACAACAATGAAGATTTCCGTAAGCAGTTACAGCTTTTCGCAGTTGCTTAACAGCGGCGAACGCACCCAACTCACTTTAGTTGAGCTCGCAAAAGAAATGGGGTTTGACGCGATAGAGTTCACCGACCTGTGCCCTCCGGAAGGCATTACGGAAGAAGAATACGCAAAGCAGATAAAAGCCGAAAGCGAAAGGGTCGGTTTGCCCGTATCAAGTTACACAGTCGGAGCGGATTTCATCAACGCGCAAAACATTGAGGATGAAATTGCGAGAATTTGCCGCAAAGTTGACACAGCCTCAATTCTCGGAGTTAATGTTATGCGGCATGACGCGACCTCCGGATTTAAAGGAAATGAGGCAAAATACAAAGGTTTCGATCAGGCTCTGCCCTTACTTATAAAGGGTTGCAAAGCCGTTACCGATTATGCCAAACGGTACGGTATTGAAACCTGTGTTGAAAACCACGGTTTTTTCAGCCAGGAAAGCCTGCGTGTTGAAAAACTCGTAAACGGCGTAGCCGACGAAAACTTCGGGTTGCTTATTGATATAGGAAATTTCGCCTGTGCGGATGATCCTTCTCCCGTCGCGGTGGGCAGGCTTGCACCTTACGCGAAATATGTGCATGCAAAGGATTTTCACATAAAAAGCGGAAACGCAATTAATCCCGGCAGAGGCTTTTTCAGAAGCAGGGGCGGAAATTATCTGAGAGGCGCCATTATCGGTCACGGCGATATTCCGGTTATGCAGTGCCTTTCAATATTAAAAAACAGCGGTTATGACGGTTATGTCAGCATTGAGTTTGAGGGTATGGAAAACGCCGTTGACGGAATATCGACAGGGCTTGAAAACCTCAGAAATATGTTAAAAATCATATAATTCGCACGGAGGCACTCATGAAAACCACAGCAGTAAGAATATACGGTAAAAACGATTTGAGAATGGAGAGTTTTGAGCTTCCCGAAATAAAAGACAGCGAAATACTCGCGCGGGTTGTGTCGGACAGTATTTGTATGTCGTCATACAAAGCCGCCATGCAGGGAGCGGAACACAAAAGAGTACCGGATGATGTTGCCGAAAACCCGACAATAATCGGCCATGAGTTCTGCGGAGAACTTGTTAAAATCGGCGCAAAATGGGCAGACAGATACAAGGCGGGAGACAAATTTGTTATTCAACCTTCTATAAACTATAAAGGCTCGCTTGACGCGCCCGGCTACTCTTTCAGATATATCGGCGGAGACGCCACTTACATAGTTATACCCGAAGAGGTTATGATTATGAACTGCCTTCTGCCTTATGAAAGCGACAACTTTTTCTGCGGTTCTTTAACAGAACCTCTCTCCTGCGTAATCGGAGCTTTTCACGCGTCATATCACACCGAAAGAGGCAGTTATGAACATAAGATGGGCATAAAAAAGGGCGGCAGAATGGCCATTCTCGCGGGCGTGGGACCGATGGGGCTTGCCGCGATAGATTATATTATACACTGCCCTTTGCGCCCCTCTGTGCTGATTGTTACGGATATTGATGACGCCCGCCTTTCAAGAGCCGAACAGCTTCTCACCCCCGAAGAAGCGATGAAAAACGGTGTTAAACTCACATATATAAACACGGCAAATATTGAATCGCCCGACGAACATCTTAAAGAAATCGCCGGGGGAGCTTTTGACGATGTGTTTGTGTTCGCTCCGGTTGCTTCCGTTATTGAAACAGCGGATAAAATGCTCGGTGCCGACGGCTGCCTGAACTTTTTTGCAGGGCCGACGAACACACAGTTCAGTGCTCCTTTCAATTTCTATAATGTGCACTACTCGTCAACACATATTGTCGGCACATCCGGCGGCAACACCGACGATATGATTGAAAGCATAGAAATGATAAAAGAAAGCAAACTTACTCCCGCTATTCTCGTCACTCACATAGGCGGGCTTGACAGTGTTGTTGAAACCACTTTGAACCTTCCGCGTATTCCCGGCGGAAAAAAGCTTATTTACACCGGCATCTCACTTCCGCTTACCGCTATTTCGGAATTTGAGGAAAAGGGTAAAAATGACCCTCTTTTTGCGAAACTTGCCGAAATTGTTGCGAAAACAAACGGTTTGTGGAACTCCGAAGCGGAAAAATATCTGCTTGAAAACGCAAAACCGCTTTAACAATTATTTTACGGACAATCCGTCGCAATTCAGCGGCGGTTTTTTCGGGTTAAAAGTTTATTGTAATTAAATACAATCAAATAATTGAATAATAAATATTATTATGGTAAAATAAATAATCGGTACTGATTTAATTCTTTTTAAAGGGGAAAAAGGTATGATTTATGATGTTGCCGTAATAGGCGCAGGCGTAATCGGCTCAATGATTTCAATGGAACTCAGTCATTATAATCTGAGCAGTATTCTGATTGAAAAATTCAACGATGTGGCAATGGGCACAACAAAGGCGAACAGTGCCATTGTTCACGCCGGGTTTGATGCACTGCCCGGCACTTTGAAAGCGAAATTCAATGTTGAGGGCACAAGACTTATGCCCGAAACCTGCAAAAGACTGCATGTGCCGTTCAAGCAAATCGGATCTGTTGTTGTGGCGTTTTATGAAGAACAGCTGAAGACATTGCAGACTCTTTATGACAGAGGCATAGAAAACGGAGTGCCCGATATGGAAATTCTCAACCGGGAGCAGCTTCGAGAACTTGAACCGCATATAAATGAAATCGCGAAAGGCGCGCTCTATGCCAAAACGGCGGGAATTGTTTGCCCGTACCAGCTCGCGATTGCGTCTGCGGAGAATGCGGTTCTCAACGGCACAGATATTAAATTAAACTATGAAGTTGACAAAATAGAGTATGATGAAGCCGGAAAAGTGTTTTCAATTTACTCCGGTGAAAAAGAAATACAGGCGAGGTTTGTTGTAAACTGCGCCGGCATATACAGCGGAAAAGTCGCGGAACTTATCGGTGACAATTCAATAGAGATAGTTTTCAGAAAAGGCGAGTATATGCTGCTTGACAAGAATATGGGCTACCTTGCCAACACGGTTATCTTCCAGTGCCCGAGCGAAATGGGCAAAGGCATTCTTGTAACAGACACGGTTGACGGCAACCTCATTACGGGGCCAAGCTCCATTGATATAGGTTCTGTTGACGCCGACCTTTCAACCAACGCCGATGTTCTTGACGCTGTTATTGACGCGGCAAGGCTTTCGGTGCCTGAAATCAACACAAGAAATGTCATAACATCTTTCGCGGGTCTCAGAGCTCACAGCCCGACAAATGATTTCATAATAGGCGAAAGCGAGGTTAACCCCTCATTCATAAATGTTGCGGGCATTGAATCCCCCGGCCTTTCAGCCGCACCCGCAATCGGTATTTATGTAAAAGACCTTATTGTTGAAAAGCTCGGAGCGCAAATAAAAGAGAATTATGAGCCTTCGCGCAAAACCCCCGTTCGTTTTAATGAGATGACAAACGAACAGAAAAAAGAACTTATTGAAAAAGACAAACGCTACGGCAGAATAATCTGCCGCTGCGAAACGGTTACCGAGGGCGAGATTCTTGACGCCATCCACTCCCCGATACCCGCGACCGATGTTGACGGCGTGAAGCGCAGGACGAGAGCGGGTATGGGCAGATGTCAGGGAGGATTCTGCGGTTCAAAGGTTGTTGAACTGCTCGCCCGTGAACACGGACTGAACCTTGACGATATTACAAAATTCGGCGGCAATTCAAAACTGCTCGTCGGCAAGACGAAATGAGGTGAATGAGAATGCTTAATTACGATATTGTTGTTGTAGGCGGAGGCCCCGCCGGAATGGCCGCAGCCGTTAAAGCAAAGGAATGCGGAGTTGACAGCATTCTTGTTCTTGAAAGAGCCGAGACTCTGGGCGGTATTCTCGAACAGTGCATTCACACAGGCTTCGGCCTCCACTATTTCGGTGAGGAGCTTTCGGGGCCCGAATACGCGGATAGATTTATTCAGCAGGTAATTGAGAAAAACATTGAATACAAAACCGACACAATGGTTCTTGAGGTTACGGCCGACAACAAGGTTTATGCCGTAAATTCCGAGGACGGTCTGCTTGAAATTCAGGCAAAAGCAGTTATTCTCGCCATGGGCTGCCGGGAACGGCCAAGAGGGGCGCTCAACACTCCCGGCACGCGTTGCGCCGGTGTTATGACCGCGGGAACGGCGCAGAAATATGTAAACATCGACGGTTATATGCCGGGTAAAAAGGTTGTTATTCTCGGCTCGGGCGATATTGGCCTTATTATGGCGAGAAGGATGACACTTGAGGGCGCTGAGGTTAAGCTTGTGTGCGAGCTTATGCCGTATTCAAGCGGCCTTACAAGGAATATTGTTCAGTGCCTTGATGATTACGGCATCCCCCTTGAGCTCAGTTGCACGGTTATCCGTATTCACGGTGAAGAAAGACTTGAGGGCGTTACTGTTGCCAAGGTTGACGAAAACCGCAGGCCGATTAAGGGAACCGAAAAATATATTGAGTGTGACACCCTTCTTCTTTCTGTCGGCCTTATTCCCGAAAACGAGCTTACAAGAGAAGCGGGTATTGACCTTGACCCCGTCACAAGCGGAGCTGTTGTTGATGAATCCCGTCAGACAACTCAGCCCGGTGTGTTTGCCTGCGGCAATGTTCTGCATGTGCACGACCTTGTTGACTATGTTACGCTTGAAAGCTACTGTGCGGGCGAAGGCGCGGCAAAATATGTTCTCGGTTCCGCGCCGGAGAAAAAATATATCTCAACAAAGGGCGTCGGCGGAGTGAGATATATTGTTCCTCAAAAGGTAAATCTGAACGCGGGCGAAGATGTAAAACTGTATTTCAGAGTCGGCAGAGTCTATAAAGGCGCAAGCATTGTTGTGAAGTATAACGGCTATGAGATCATGCGCCGCAAAAAGCCCAGGCTCGCTCCCGGCGAAATGGAAAATGTTATTTTAAAAGAATCTGAACTTCAGAAATTTGCCGAAGGCGGACTTGTTGAAATATCTGTGGAGGAATAAGCCATGACAAAAAATATAATCTGCGTCGCGTGCCCTATGGGCTGCGGTATTACCGTTGAAATAAACGACAGCGGCGAAATTCTTTCCGTAACAGGCAACACCTGTAAACGCGGTGACGCCTATGCGAGAACCGAATGCACCAACCCCGTGCGCAGCCTTACAACCACCGTAAAAGTTTCGGGCGGCACTCATCCGGTTGTTCCGTGCAAATCTGCGGACGCTCTGCCGAAAGGCAAAATTATCGAATGCGCCCGGGCGCTTCGCGACATTGAAATAAAGGCTCCCGTGAAAATAGGAGATGTAGTGTGTGCAGATATTCTCGGAACAGGTGTTGACATTGTGGCAACCAATCACTGCCCGGAGGGCTGATTATGACTGTAATTTGCGAATACTGCGAAAGCGTTGTTGAAATAACAGGCAACCATAACTGCCCTTTCTGCGGAGCGACTCTGAGAAACGCCATTCTCAATGAAGCAAAAAGAATACGTGAGGAACAGGACGAGTTTGAGAAAAAGCAGAAGCTCGAGCAGAAGGAGCGCGAGCAGCAGGAGGAAAACGAGAGAATACTCGATTTTGCTCTTTCGGTTTTAGGCGGTTCAACAGGAAGATCCCTTTTGCGCCGTGCCGCAAAACAGGCAATTAAAAAGTTTTAAAAAATCAGCCCCTCCGAAAAACTCCGGAGGGGCTTTTGGCTGGGGTGGCGCGATTTGAACGCACGAATGAAGGAGTCAAAGTCCTTTGCCTTACCGCTTGGCGACACCCCAATATATTGCATTATTATAAAAAAAGCGCAGTTAACTGCGCACTGTTGTTAAATGGGGTGGTTAGTGGGATTCGAACCCACGACCTCCAGGGCCACAACCTGGCACTCTAACCAACTGAGCTATAACCACCATAATGG
>ONON01000174.1 GCA_900319455.1 uncultured Eubacteriales bacterium | reverse complement strand
CGCGCCTGTATGCATCTTCGTTCTCTTCGATTACGGGGCGAAGAGAGTCAAGCACTTCGGTTGCCGCCTGAATGAATTCGGGCTGTGCCGCGTATTTTTCATTCAGCATCTCAATAATTTCATCAACATACTTTTTGCTCATTTTGTTTTTCTCCTTTTCAAATTAACCGGATAAGCCGGAAATATAAACTAAATTATAAAAAAGGCGCACTGCCCTTACGGGTAATGCGCCTTTGCATACTCATTTTATTAATTGTTATTTAATTATCCGCTGATTATTTTTTCGGCAACTTCTTTTCTGGTTTGCCTTGAGTCCATAGCTTCCTTTTCAATAAGACGGTGCGCTTCGGGCTCGGATATATTCATTTTCTCCATTAATATGATTTTCGCTCTGCTGACGAGCTTTGTTTCCTCAAGTTTCGCCTGAAGGCTGCGGGTTTTCTTCTCCTCATTGAGAAGGCGCGCGCTGGTTGCCGTTATAAGCTTTAAAGCTGTGCGAAAATCGGATTTTGACAGAGGCTTGGCAAGGGTGAGCACGCCGGCGTCCTCAACCCTGCGGCAGGTCGCCTCAAACAAATCGCCTCTCACAAGCAGAAGGATGCCCGAGTGCGTATCGGAGGTCGCGTCAAGCGCTAAATCCGCCCCGAAGCCGTCGGGAAGCGGCGGGTCAATTATAAGAATGTCAAACGCGTTTCTCAAAAGCTTACGCTTCGCTTCACCCGAGCTTAAAGCGAAATCAACCGGTCTGTACTGCGAAGGGTCAAGTGTAGCCGAAAGCATTGAGGTGTTCTGCTTTTTGCCCGATATAACAAGCACGCTGTAGCATCTTTTTTCAGGCGGCATACCTTGGCTCTCCTTCTTTCGGTTTTGCGTTTATAAGGTATAGGTGTCAATAACTCTCTGTGGCAGGATACGCCTTATAAAATCACTGTTTTTTGCGATTGCGTTTGCCTCTTTGAGGCTGTGCGGCAGAGTTTCCGTGTTTTTAAGCTGCTCCGCGTCGGCGTTGAAAAGGTTAATATCGGTAGGCGGCGGAGCCTGCATACTGTTTTTTATTCCTTCAATCCCCGCGTAAATCAGCAGAGCATACGCGATATAAGGATTGGCAAGCGGATCGGGGGAGCGGAGCTCCATTCTGCGGTATTTGCCGCTGCCCGCGGGAATTCTGACAAGCTGTGACCGGTTTTCTTTTGACCAGGTAATATATTTCGGCGCCTTTTTAACACCGAGGCGTTTGTAGGATTCCTCCGACGGGTTAAGGAACGCGGTCATTTCCTTTATTCTGTTCAGAACACCCGCCATAAAACTGCCGAGATAATCTTTACCGTCCCGTGATTTTACGGAAATATTTATATGCAGACCGTTTCCGCTCTCATAAGGAAGGGGTTTGGGCGAAAAATCAGCCCACAGCCCGTATTGTTCCGCTATTGTCGAAACAACGGATTTGAAAGTAACGGAGTTGTCCGCGGATGAGAGAGGGTCGCTGTATTTGAAATCAACCTCATGCTGACCGGGACCCTCTTCGTGGTGAGAGCTTTCGGGAAGAATACCCATTTCGCTCAGTGTCAGGCAGATTTCACGCCTTATGTTCACACCTCTGTCTTCCGGAGCTATATCCATATAGCCCGCCCTGTCATGCGGCTGATTGGTGGGATAACCCTCATCATCGGTTTTGAACAAATAAAATTCGTGCTCCGCGCCGAATGATATTTCAAGGTTTTCGGATTTCGCGAAGTCAACCGCTTTTTTCAGAATGTTTCTTCCGTCAAGCTCAAACGGGGTTCCGTCGGGGTATCGGATATCGCAAAACATTCTTACAACACTGCCCTGAGAAGGCCTCCACGGCAAAACAGCCAGAGTGGAAGCGTCAGGGAAAAGGAACAAATCGCTTTTTTCCTCACTGCCGAAGCCCTTAACAGCCGAAGCGTCAATGGCAATCCCGGTTTCAAATGCGCGGTCAAGTTCCGTGTTCATAACAGAAACATTTTTCTGTTTGCCGAACACATCGCAAAACGCAAGGCGTATAAAGGAAACATCTTCCTGTTCAATGAATTCCTTGACATCGCGGATTGTTAAATTCATATCAAACTGCTCCTTAAAAGTCAAAAAGCGCCCATTGATTGCAATAAGCCTGTAACCAATGAACGCCTTTGTTCAATGCCGATTATATTCCCCTTTTTTCTTTAAGTCAACTTTTTTCGGCAAAAAAAAACAGTTTCTTTGTTTTGCACAAACCGCGGTAAATTCAAAAGCGCCGTTTTGTAAAAACTGCGAAAAAGAAAAATTCTTACTTGACATCATTTTTCAGCGGTGCTAAAATGTAAAACATACAAAGGCAAAGGTGCCCGAAACGGGTGCCTTTGCCTCTTTTTTTATTTTATTTGCTCAGCCGCAGGAAACAAAAACAATACAAAAGTCAATAAAGAATCGGAGCGAAAACGAAAAGGAGGCGGTAATATGTGCAGTGTAATCGGGATGCTGACATACCCGGAAGATTATGAAAAATTCATAAAAGCATTTGAAAAAACAAAATCAAGAGGTCCCGACGCGACAGAGGTGAAAAAGGCGGGCAGAGGCGTTCTCGGTTTTCACCGCCTTGCGATAATGGACCTTGAGAGCAGCGGTATGCAGCCTTTTGAGCTTAACGGCAATATACTTGTTTGCAACGGCGAAATATACGGTTTTCGCGAAATTAAAAGGGAACTTGAAAAAGAATATGCCTTTACAAGCGATTCGGACTGCGAAGTTCTTTTGCCGATGTATGAAAAATACGGCTTTGATATGTTTGATATGCTCGACGCCGAATACGCCCTTGTCATCTATGACCGCAAGAGGGACTGTCTCGTTGCCGCGAGAGACCCCATAGGCATAAGGCCCCTTTTCTATGCTTATGATAAGAACGGCTCAATAATGTTCGCGAGCGAAGCGAAAAACCTTGTGGAATTATCCGAAAAAGTTATGCCGTTTCCGCCCGGTCACTATTATGACGGTGAAAAATTCGTTTGCTACCGTGATGTTGCCGCCGTTGACGGTTACATTGATGGCGATCTTGATGAAATCTGCGAAAATATCCGCGAAAAACTTGTTGCGGGCATTGAAAAGCGCCTTGATGCCGACGCGCCTGTGGGCTTTCTTCTGAGCGGCGGGCTTGATTCCTCATTGGTCTGCGCCGTTTCCGCGAAGCTTCTCGGCAGGCCGATAAGAACCTTCGCAATCGGTATGAGTGAAGATGCCATTGACCTCAAATACGCAAAGCAAGTCGCCGATTTTATCGGCAGCGAACACAAAGAAGTAATCATCACCGCGCAAGATGTCATTTCCTCACTGGAAGATGTAATAGCCGCTCTGGGCACATATGACATTACAACAATACGCGCGAGTATGGGTATGTATCTTATCTGCAAGGCAATTCATGAAACAACAGATATAAGAGTTTTGCTCACGGGCGAAATTTCAGATGAGCTTTTCGGCTATAAATACACCGATTTCGCACCGTCGGCGGCGGAGTTTCAGAAGGAGGCGCAAAAGAGGATAAGAGAACTCTATATGTATGATGTTCTTCGCGCCGACAGATGTATTTCCGTTCACTCAATGGAGGCGAGGGTTCCGTTCGGAGACCTTGATTTTGTTAAATATGTTATGTCTGTTAATCCGGAAAAGAAACTCAACACCTATAACAAAGGCAAATATCTTTTAAGGCACGCTTTTGAGGGCGACTGGCTGCCGCCGGATATTCTTATGCGTGAAAAGGCGGCGTTCTCCGACGCCGTGGGCCACTCAATGGTGGATTACCTCAAAGAGTACGCGAACTCGAAATATACCGACGGGGAATTTGAGAAAAAAAGCGCTCAATACACTCACGCAAAGCCTTTTACGAAAGAATCGTTGCTTTACAGAGAGATTTTTGAAAAATATTACCCCGGTCAGTCGGAGATGATAAAAGATTTCTGGATGCCCAACAAAGAGTGGGTCGGCTGCGATGTCAACGACCCGTCCGCGAGAGTGCTTTCAAACTACGGCGACAGCGGGAAATAAAAGTGTTGAAAGAAAGAGGAATTGCGATGACAAAGTATATTTTTGTAACTGGAGGCGTGGTTTCCGGTTTGGGCAAAGGCATAACAGCCGCCTCCCTCGGAAGGCTTCTCAAAGCGAGAGGGTTAAAAGTCGCCGCGCAGAAGCTGGACCCTTACATAAATGTTGACCCCGGTACGATGAGCCCTTTTCAGCACGGCGAGGTTTATGTTACCGAAGACGGAGCCGAAACAGACCTTGATTTAGGGCATTATGAACGCTTTATTGATGAGGATCTGAATAAATATTCAAACCTTACAACGGGCAAAGTTTATTGGAATGTTCTTAACAAAGAGCGCAGAGGGGAGTATCTCGGCTCAACGGTTCAGGTTATTCCGCACATAACAAACGAAATTAAAGAGTTTGTTTACAGTGTCGGCAAACACAGTGACGCGGATGTTGTTATTACCGAAATCGGCGGCACAACGGGTGACATTGAAAGCCAGCCGTTTATTGAGGCCGTTCGTCAGATTTCGCTTGAAGTCGGCAGAGAAAACAGCCTGTTTATTCATGTAACGCTTGTGCCCTATCTTCACGGCTCGGAGGAGCATAAATCAAAACCCACGCAGCATTCCGTCAAAGAGCTTCAGGGTATGGGCGTTCATCCGAATATAATTGTTCTGCGTTGTGACGAGCCTCTTGAAAAAACCATTTTTGACAAGATTGCCCTTTTCTGCAATGTAAAAAAAGACTGTGTAATTGAAAACATAACGCTCCCCAACCTGTATGAGGCGCCGCTGATGCTTGAAAAATCGCGTTTTTCGGATGTTGTGTGCCGTGAGCTGGGGCTTGAAACAAAAGAGCCCGACCTTGCCGAGTGGAGCAAAATGGTATCAAGCATAAAAAACAGCGGGAAAGAGGTTGAAATCGGGCTTGTGGGCAAATATGTAGGCCTGCATGACGCTTACCTTTCGGTTGCCGAGGCACTGCGGCACGCCGGGTACTCCCTGAACGCGCATATCAACATAAAATGGATTGACTCCGAAAAAATTACTCCCGGCAGCGTTAATGAAACGCTCGGCGGACTTTCGGGGATTATTGTTCCCGGAGGTTTCGGTGACAGGGGAATTGAGGGTATGATTCTCTCGGCAAAATACGCAAGAGAGAATAAAATTCCGTATTTCGGAATCTGCCTCGGTATGCAGATAGCGGTTATTGAGTTTGCCCGAAATGCGGCTGAAATCGGTGACGCAAACTCCGGCGAGTTTGATGAACAGTGCAAAAACAAGGTGATTGATTTTATGCCGGGTCAAAGTGACAGCATAAACAAAGGAGGCACCCTGCGTCTGGGCACCTACCCCTGTGAAATTGCTCAGAACACGGTTATGGAGCGCTGTTACGGCACAAACATCATAAGCGAACGCCACCGCCACCGCTATGAGTTCAACAACTCTTACCGCGATATTCTGAAAAAAGCGGGGCTGACTTTGAGCGGAATGTCGCCCGACGGCACCCTTGTTGAAACGGTTGAGCTGACAGATCGCCCGTTCTTTGTGGGCGTGCAGTATCACCCCGAATTCAAATCAAGGCCGAACAAACCGCATCCGCTTTTCAAGGGCTTTATAGAGGCGGCGTTAAGCCGCGGCGCAAAGGAGGGCTGATTATGCGCTTTACCAAAATGGAAGGTCTCGGCAATGATTACCTTTATCATTTCGGAGAAATCGAAAATCCCGCCGAGGTGTCAATAAAGCTCTCCGACCGCCATTTCGGCATTGGATCGGACGGAATTATTCTTATTGACCAATCGGATAAAGCCGATTTTAAAATGCGCATTTTCAATGCCGACGGCAGTGAGGCGAAAATGTGCGGCAACGGCATACGCTGTGTAGGCAAGTTCGTTTATGACAAAGGTTGCACAGATAAGACGGAGATTGAAATCGAAACGCTCTCCGGCATAAAATACTTAAAACTGAATGTGCGCGACGGCAAGGTTGAAAGCGTGCGCGTCAATATGGGCAAAGCGGAGGTTTCACCCCCCGTAACTTTGAGTGTGCGCAGCGAGGAGATAACTGTCTTTCCCGTGTCAATCGGCAATCCGCACGCCGTAACTTTTGTTGATGATGCCGAAAACGCACCGCTCACAACAACGGGAGCGGCTCTTGAAAAACACTCTTATTTCCCCGGCGGAGTGAACGCCGAATTTGCGCAAATAATTGACAAAAACACAATCAGAATGCGCGTGTGGGAGCGCGGCAGCGGAATAACAATGGCGTGCGGCACCGGCTCATGCGCGACGGCGGCCGCGGCCGTGAAAGCGGGATTATGCGATTTTGACACAGATATATCCGTTGTTCTTGACGGCGGAATTTTAACCGTGCGGGTTCTTGAAGACGGAACGGTCTTTATGACGGGGCCTGCTTCAACAGTTTGCGAATGCGAGGTGGAAATATGATACCTAACCTTAACTACGGCAACCTCAAAGACTCCTACCTGTTCTATAACATAGCGAAAAAAACAGCGG
>ONON01000098.1 GCA_900319455.1 uncultured Eubacteriales bacterium | reverse complement strand
GGCTTTACAAGAGCGATTTTATCTTCAATCCAAGACAAAACGCTTTTGTTGGTTGTGTAATTTTCCAAAAAAAACACTCCTTTCTTATAATCGTTACGGTAAATTATTATATACAAAAACAGATATAAAGTCAATCAATATATTGCACATAAAAAATCAGTTTCTCTGTTCATCTATAGGCATTGTGGCACACGCGTTAAGCGAGAGCGAAGCGGTGTTGCCCGAAAGATACTCATAATAGCCCTGCGCGGCAACCATAGCGCCGTTGTCGCCGCAGTATTTAAGCTCAGGCATATACAGTTTCCATCCGTGTTCTTCGCACAGTCCGCTCATTTTTTCACGCAGGCGCGAGTTTGCCGAAACACCGCCCGCAAGCACGATTTTGTTATAGCCGTAATTGACCGCCGCTTTTTCTGTGTTTTCACACAGGCAGCGAACAACCGCGTTTATATATGACGCTCCGAAGTCGGCAATGTCAACGCTTTCGCCCTTCTGCGCGCTGTTGTGAATAAGATTTACCGCGGCGGTTTTGAGCCCGGAAAAACTGAAGTCATACTCGCTGCCGTCAACCTTCGGGTGAGGAAAATTATACCTGTCGGGGCAGCCGTTTTGTGAGACTCTGTCAAGGTTTACTCCGCCGGGATAGTCGAGCCCGAGAGCCCTTGCCGCCTTGTCCATGCATTCGCCCGCCGCGTCGTCGCAGGTGGCGCCGATTACGGAAAAATCAGTGTAGCCTTTAACCTCAACTATGTGGCTGTGACCGCCCGACACAACAAGGCATAAAAACGGCGGCTCAAGCTGCGCGTGCGTTAAATAATTAGAGGCTATGTGAGAGCGCAGATGATGAACGGGAACAAGAGGCAGCCCCGTTGACATCGCAAGCCCCTTCGCGTAGTTCACACCCACGAGCAGGGCGCCTATAAGGCCGGGCGCGTATGTCACCGCCACGGCATCGATTGAGCCAAAGGTTTCGCCCGCGTCGGAGAGCGCCTTTTCAACAACGGCGCAGATTGCCTGGGTGTGCATACGCGAGGCTATTTCGGGCACAACACCGCCATAGACAATATGTTCTTTTATCTGTGTCGCGACAACATTAGACAGTACCTTTCTGCCGTTTTCCACAACGGCGGCTGCTGTTTCGTCGCAGGATGATTCAATACCGAGAACTTTCATACTTTCTCCTTGAAATATTTTGTCATAATCAGCGCGTCTTCGGCAGGGGAGGTGTAGAAATTCTTTCTTCTGCCGGTCTGCTCAAAGCCGAGAGATTTATACAGCGCGAGAGCGGGCGTGTTTGAAGGGCGCACCTCAAGGGTGATAAAAGAGCAGTCTCTGCCCTTCGCTCCTTCAACAGCCGCGTTTATAAGAGCTTTTGCTACCCCGTTACGGCGAAAAATCTTTTTAACCGCGATATTAGCTATTTCACAACTCTCGAAATACTCATAAACGCCTATATATCCGCACACCTCCTCATCACCGACGGCAACAAGAAAATGAGCGTTTTCGTTTGACGGCTGGGCGGCGAGATCTTCACGGCTCCAAGGATTGCCGAAGCATTCCTTTTCAATTTCATAAACCGCGTCAATGTGACAGCTTTGCAAAGGCACAATTTCAAAATTCATATTCTCAGCCCTTTGCGTCATACCAGGTTTTGCCCGAGCCTACATCCACCTCAAGCTTCACGCGCATATTTACGGCGTTTTCCATTTCTTCTTTAAGAATTTTTGCCGCCTCGTCCGCCTCGTCAAGAGGTGCTTCGATTATCAGCTCATCGTGAACCTGCATAATCAGTTTGGATTTGAGGCACTGCTCTTTCAGCCTGTTATACACGCGGACCATCGCAATTTTGATTATATCCGCCGCCGTACCCTGGATAGGCATATTCAGCGCTACCCTTTCGCCGAACGCCCTGAGCATGCGGTTGGATGACGAAAGCTCCGGCAGATACCTGCGCCTGTTGAACATTGTTTCAACATATCCGTCTTTTTTTGCTTTTTCAACAATGTCGTTCATATATTTTGCAACTCCGCCGAAATTGGCAAGGTAGCCTTTTATGTAGCTGTCTGCCTCGGCTCTTGTTACGCCTATATCTTTCGCGAGAGAAAACGCGCCTATGCCGTAAACTATTCCGAAATTGACCGCTTTGGCTCTTGAACGCATAAGAGGAGTGACCATTTCAACAGGCATATTGAAAACCTGCGAGGCGGTAACGGTGTGAATGTCGGTGCCGTCGTTAAAGGCTTTAATCATATTGGCATCGTTTGCCGTGTGAGCGAGAACGCGCAGTTCAATCTGCGAATAGTCGGCGTCAAGAAGAACGCAGCCCTCTTTCGCGCGGAAGAAACGGCGCATCTCCTTGCCGAGCTCGGAGCGTACCGGAATGTTCTGCAGGTTGGGCTCGGTTGATGAGATTCTGCCCGTTCTCGTCTCGGTCTGGTTAAGGGTTGAGTGAATTCTGCCGTCGGGGGCAATCGCCTTTATAAGACCGTCACAGTAAGTCGATTTAAGCTTTGTGTATGTACGGTATTCAAGAATATCGGCAACAACCGGGTAGTCATCCGCCAGCGCTTCAAGCACATCCGCGCTTGTGGAATAGCCGCTTTTCGTCTTTTTCTTTGAGGGCAGTCCCATTTTTTCAAACAGAGCCTCGCCGAGTTGCTTAGGAGAGTTGATATTAAACTCATACCCTGTCTGCTCATAAATGGATTTGACAAGGTGAGCCGTTTTTTCATCGAGCATCAGACCGAATTCATAAATACCTTTTCTGTCAACCTCAAATCCCGTCAGTTCCATTGAGGCAAGCACTCTTGAGAGAGGCAGTTCGATCTCCTCAAGCAGGCGGCTCTGTGAGTTTTCATCTACCTGTTTGTCAAGTGTTTTGAATATTGCGGGCAGGTAAGCCGCCGTAAGAACCGGAGCGTCAATGTTATCGCTTTTTTCCGCCTCCGTGTATTCCTGCAAAAGCCTTTGCGCCGAGTAATTGCCGGATGAAGGGTTGAGCAGATACGCGCTTAGCATCGCGTCACCGCGTATATTGTTCACCTCATAACCGTTCTCAGCGGCAAAGCGATAAACGGATTTTGAGTTATGGGTGTATTTTCTTATGGTTTTGTCGAACAGAAAATCATCGCAAAACCCGGAATAAAACAGGTTAAGCGGAGAGCAGGAGGCAACCCCGTTTTCAGATGAAAAATAAAATGTTTCGCCGTCAAGAATAAAATATGCTTCACCTTTTTTGCGAAGGGTGTTGAGAAACAGCTCTGCGTTGTCAATCTCAAAAAGCTCCGTTTTCACGCTCTCACAGGGCTTTGCCGAAATGCGCTGCTCCAGCTGTATCTGAGGAAGGTTCAGCTTTTCAATCAGTTTGAACATCTCAAGGTCGGTGAGCATACGGGTAACCTCATAGGTGTTTGCGGGCGCTGGAATATATGAGTTGTAGTCTGTGTCAACGGGGGCGTTAAGACGGATTGTGCCGAGCTCCTTGCTCAAAAAAGCCATATCCTTATCGGCGGCAAGTTTTGCCCGCACACTTTCTTTTATTTCAAGAGTGTCAAGGTTTTTATAAATATACTCGATGCTTCCGTATTTTTCAATCAGCTCGCCCGCGGTCTTTTGCCCTATCCCCGAAACGCCGGGTATGCAGTCGGAGCTGTCGCCCATAAGCGCTTTGATGTCAATAAGACCTTTCGGCTCGGTCAGATATTCCTCTTTGATTTTCGGAATATCATATTTAACGGTTTGCGCCCTGCCCATTTTGGTTGAGGTAAGCAGAACATTGACATTTTCGCTGACAAGCTGAAGGGAGTCTCTGTCGCCGGTGGCAATATAGCAGAAGGAACCGTCGGGGCAGGCGGCTGAAATTGTGCCGAGAATGTCGTCAGCCTCCCAGCCGGGGGCTTCAACAATTTTATACCCCAATACCTTTAATATCTCTTTGAGTACAGGCATCTGCTGGGCAAGTTCTTCCGGCATACCCTTGCGGTTGGCTTTATAGCCGGAATACATTTTGTGACGGAAAGTCGGGGCTTTAACATCAAAGGCGACCGCAACCGCGTCGGGCGATGTTTCATCCCGTAGCCTTAAAAGAATATTGAGAAAACCGTAAATCGCGTTGGTAAATCTGCCGTCTTTTGTAGTAAGCAGTTTTATGCCGTAAAACGCGCGGTTGAGTATGCTGTTGCCGTCAAGAACAAGAATATTCAAACAAATCACCTCAAAATAACAGTATATCACACATCTCGTAGTTTTTCATCATTTTTATTAAAAAGTTGTTTTTATTGCATAATTGTGGTAACATAATTTTCACAAGAACGGCTGAGGAAGTAAAAAACCATGAAAATCGGTAATGTTAATATTGACGGTTATGCCGCCCTCGCGCCTATGGCGGGTGTTGCGGATATGGCTTTTCGTGAGATTTGTGCAGAATACGGAGCCGCCTATGTTGTCAGTGAAATGGTGAGTTCAAAAGGTGTTTCAATGCACGACAGAAAATCAGGCGCGCTTATGCTTCTTTCCGAAAAAGAGCGGCCCGCGGCAATACAGATTTTCGGGTCTGACCCGGCAACAATGGCGGAAGCAGCTGTAAAGGCAAAAAGCTTTACCTGCGATGTTATTGATATAAATATGGGTTGCCCGGCACCTAAAATTGTCAACAGTGGCAACGGTTCAGCGCTCATGAAGAATCCTGAGCTCGCACAGAGAATAACGGAAGAGTGTGTAAAGGCTGTCACCTTGCCTGTTACTGTTAAAATGCGTTCGGGCTGGGATTTTGAAAACATAAACGCCGTTGAACTCGCAAAGCGTTGCGAGGCGGCCGGAGCGTCGGCTGTTACGGTTCACGGGCGCACAAGGGCGCAGATGTACGCTCCTCCGGTAAATATTGAAATAATCAAAAAAGTCAAAGACAGCATTAAAATCCCCGTAATAGGCAACGGAGATGTTGACGGCGCACTCAGCGCGAAGGCAATGTTTGAAAATACGGGATGCGATCTTGTTATGGTGGGCAGGGGCGCTCTCGGCAGACCGTGGGTTTTCGCTCAGATAAACGAGTATTTTAAAACAGGCAATATTCTGCCGGAACCGCCGCTTGAGGAAAGAATGAGAGTTATGCTTGCCCATATCCGCAGGCTCTGCGATTACAAAGGCGAGTATATCGGAATGAGAGAGGCAAGAAAACACGCCGCATGGTATATCCGAGATATAAGAGGAGCGGCTGCTTTCCGCAATGAAATCGGCAGGCTTGAAACTATGGAGCAGGTTCAACTGCTTGCCGAAAAGGTAATAAAAAGCAATCCCGGAATTTGAATTTATAAATCACGCATACCGGCGGAGAAATCCGCCGTTTCTTTTTCGTCGATTTAACTATTGACTGAATAAAGAAAATAATATATAATTTCAATTCCATTATTATTAATTATTAAAAGATTATTGAAAGGAATATATATGGAAAACGAGAAACATTTTTCATCTCTTCTGCCTATGGTGGCGCTGCGGGGGCTTGTTGTTTTCCCCGGAATGTTCATCCATTTCGATGTCGGCAGGCAGAAGTCGATTGCGGCGGTGACCAAAGCGATGGCTTCATCCTCGCGTGAGGTTTTTCTCATCGCTCAAAAAGATATAAAAGTTGAAGAACCCGAAAAGAGCGACCTTTATGAAGTGGGCGTAATTGCCACCGTATCTCAAATTCTGAGGATCTCCGGCAGGGAAAACGGACCTGTGCGTGTTGCCGTGGAAGGAATACGCCGGGCAAGGCTCTGCGATGTTATAAGTGACAGGCATATGCTCTCCGCGGTAGCGGAGGAAATACCGGAAAAAACTGCGAGAGGTGTGGCAAAAGCTTATGTTGAGGCACTTATACGCCGCACAAAAGACCTTTTCAGCGAATATACCGAAGTGGCGCCTCAGATGCCCGCCGATATAAGCGCGACAGTGCTCAGTTCCGAAAATCCCGGCAAGCTTGCGGATTTTATCGCCGGAAATATTATGCTGGATTATCAGGACAGGCAGATTATTCTCGAAAACTTGAGCCCCGTAAAGAGGCTTGAGGATATTTGCGTGCTTCTTGAGCGTGAGATAGAGCTGCTCGGCCTTGAGGCGGTTATTCAGGACAAGGTTCAAAGCAGAATAGATGAAAACCAGCGCGAGTATTATCTGCATGAGCAGTTGAACGCCATAAATGAAGAACTCGGCAACACCGAAGAAAATGAGATAGAGACCTTCCG
>ONON01000196.1 GCA_900319455.1 uncultured Eubacteriales bacterium | reverse complement strand
GTATCTCATTGAAAGCACAATAGCCATACCGGTAACGGCGCCGCACATATCGCGCATTCTTCCGACACCTCCGCCGAGGCCTTCGGAGAATTTCAAAGCAACATCTTTCGGAACACCGAAATCCTCGCTGAACGCGGCAACCACAGACTGTGAACAGTTATAGCCGTCAAAAAACAGTTGAGCGGCTTCTTCTTTTTTACCCGTATAAATCAATCCTTTCATTTCGAATCTTTTTGAAACATTATAGCACAAAAATTTTATAAAAAAAGTATTCCATTATCGGAAATTATGTGTTATAATACATTTCCATAACGGGTTTAAACAGTAAATCCGATTTTGAATGGAGGACAAAACAATGAAAAATGTGAAAAAATCTTTCGCTCTTTTATTTGCAGTTATTTTTGCTTTTTCTGCATTGAGCGTAATGGCGTTCGCAGCGGCGCCTGAAGTAGTTATTACCCAAATCGGCAAAACAAGCGTAACGGTAAAACCGGTTGACCAGTGTGTTTTCGGATGGAAAGCAATAGGCGCCGACGGCGATTACACTTACGGCACTTCAAATGTTATTGAACTTTCCGGCAGCACTGTAGGCTATGAACTTATCGCCAAAAACCTGCAGTCAAACGCGCTCAGCACGGTTGTTACGATTTCCGCCGCCCCCGCGACCCCCTCTAAACCCGAGTATGTTACTTGCTCCGCTACAACAATCACGATGAAAGCGGACAGCAAACTGCAGTATAAAGCGTTTAACACCGACCTTGGATATGAAACCGAATGGTTTGATGAAAATGTTATTACAGGCCTCAGAAAAGACACTGTTTATTCTGTTATTGCCAGAAACAAAGTCGGCGAGAACCAGCTTTTAGGTGAAGAAAGCGAAGCGAACCTTATCAGAACCGCAAAGAGGGACGCGTTCACGGGCAAAAAAGAGGACTGCCGCGTTGACCTTATTTATGAAGGCAGCGTAACCAAAGGCGCAAAGATTAAAGTTACGGCAGTAGGCTCATACATTGACGCCGCAACATCAAACGCAGATACCACTCCCATAGAAGGCGATGTTCGTTTTATTCCCATGAAGTGGTACGCGAAACAGGCGGACACCGGCATTATAGTTGCCAACGGTGAATGGACATCTTCACTTACGGTTAAATCCGATGTTGTTGACACTTCAAGCGTTACAGTTGAAAAGGGCAAAGGCCCTGTTGATGTAAGAGTTGAGGTTGAGTTTGTTCAGCAGCAGTATGTAAACGGCAGTTGGAAAACAATTTCAAAATATGTTGATTCAAACACTTTCCCCGTTTCTCCCGGCTCAACAAACACACAGAAAATCACTCAGATTTTCACCGGAATAATCAACCTCGCGACAAAAGCTCTTCTTACATTCTTTAAATTAATCAACCAGTTCCTCACAAGACCTTCCACCTGAGCAACCGTTGTTTTAACAATCAACGCTCCCTTTAGTGCAAATTAAAGGGAGCGTTTTCATTTTGCTTTTTAAACTTCACTCAGCTTTTCTTCCAAAGCTTTTCGGCGTTCAAACAGTTCCGCTTCAACCCGGGCGCGAACTTGCGGGTCATCCCTGACAAATGCTATAATAATAAGATAAAGAATTTCTCCTATTATCGGGCCTGCTATAAAAATGGGCCACTGCCATTTCATATAAAGACTGCCCTGCAAAAAGTTCTTTTTGGTATTGTCATATTTTAACCAGCTGAGAATATAACCGCTTATAAGTGAATTTGCCGCCGATGAAATTTTGGAAATAAAATTCTGTATTGAAAAAGAGATGCCCTCTGTTCTTTTACCTGTTTTAAGCTCCACTTCATCAATAGAATCACTTGTAAGCGACCTGTGAGCGATATCCATCATATTTGTGGGAATGGCGACAATTGCCATAAGAAGAATAACGGCGTACATACTGCCCAAAGAATCGAAGCCGATAAAATAACACACCGTTCTCAATACAATCGCGGTTGTCTGAGCAATAATGAGAATACGCTTCATTCCTCCGACTTTATCGGAAACTTTTGTGGCAAAAAACATTGAGAGAGCGCCCGGAATACCCATAAGAACGCTGTAAACAACCTGCGATGTTCCGCCGTCAAAAGAGGCAAAACCAAAGTTGAAAGACTGACGGCTTTCAAAGAAATATGCCCACGGAAGCATAGTGCCGAACGCGTCTTTAAAAAACCTTGCCGCCGAAATAAGAAGAAGGGTTTTATTGTGGCGAAGAACAAATATCGCTTCAAGCAGACTTTCTTTGCTTCTCGGAACATCAACCGCCTCGCGCATTCTGTAAGCGCTCATTGAAATAAGCTCACCGCCCAAACCGAACAGCAGGCCGAAAAAAGCGAATATTTTAAAATCATCCATTCCGAGACTGCCGCTCATAACCGAACGGAGAATCTGGAACGCCATAACCAGAGTTGAACCCGCTCCGGCGCCGATTGTTACCCACTGAGAAACCTTTGCCCTCTCTTCGGAATGCGGAGATGAAAGCGCCACCATGCCCCAAAGCGCGACATCCTGAAATGAATAAAACAAATCCCAGAGCAGGTAACAGGCAAAAACTATAACAATGGAAGCCTTGATATTCGAGCCGGTTTTTATGAACATCAGCGCTGAAAGAACGCCTATTATAGGCGGAGTTGAGAGAAGATAAGGCCTGAGTTTTTCACCGTTTTTGAAGCGGTGACGGTCAACAAGCGCGCCGACAATCGGATCGTTTATCGAATCCCATGTTCTGGTTACGCTCGTCATAAGACCGACGATTTTTGAATTAACGCCGAGAACCGTGGTGAGATAATAGAAAAGCCATTGTGAAATAAAGCCGTATGAAACATTCTGACCGCCGAGACCGACGGCGTATGACAGCAGCCTGCCGTTTTTGACATATTTCCGGTTTTCGGGCATTTGAGATACGCTGCTGTTGTTTTCAGAAACTTCCGGTGACACCGGCATTCCCCTTTCTTATTTTAATTTTATAGCTTTAAGCGAAGGCGCGCAATCACGGTTAAAATCATCTGTTGAAGCTTCAACGGAGCAGGTTTCGCAACCCGCGGATTCAAGTGCAAGTATAAACTCTTTATAATCGACTCCGTCATCCGGACGCGGGAAGCTCCGTGTAACCGGCTCGGCAATGTGGGAGTGTTTTATTGCGCCGCTGAGTTTTTCAACAGTTTCACAATTATCACCTGCGTCAAACATATGATAATAGTCAACAAGGCATTTTATACAGCGCGAATTTGCCTGAGCCGCGAGAGCCGCCCCTTCAAGAGCGTAATTAACAATGTTGCTGTCTGACCTTCTCAAAGGCTCAATTACAATAATCACATTGTATTTTTCAGCAACAGGAGCCGCGATTTCTTTTAGAAAAAAGACAATTTGCCTGTATGCTTCCTCATAGCTCCATCCGGCGGGAACATTTCTTGCGCCGGAGGAACCGAAAACCACTTTTTCAAGACCCAACTGTTTGCCGCGTGACATACCTTTTTCAATATATTCTCTCAAAGCGTCATAATCGACCTGCGGGCCTGTAACTTTGAGATTGCCGGGTAAAAAGCAGTTAACTGTTTCACACTTTAAAGAGTATTTTTCGAGTTCGGATTTAAATAAACCGAACTGTTCGCAATCGCTTTCGGCAAGCAGAGAAAAGCAGGACTCAACATAGTCAAATCCACTTTCGGCAACAAGTTTGATTTTGCCGGGATCACTGCCTACGCACATTCCGAAACGCATAATCCACCTCGCAAATAAAGATTACTGACCGTAGTAAGCGCCTGACCCGTGCTTTCTGAAATAATGTTTATGCTGAATTGCCTGAGAAGCAGGTTGTGCCTCAAGGCTCTCACTGATAAACGCCATTTTTGCAACTTCTTCAAGAATGGCGGAATTTTTCGCCGCCTCAAAGCAATCCGCGCCCCATGTGAACGGGCCGTGTGAGTGAACAAGCACAGCGGGCACCGCCCCGGGTTCAATATTGTTTTTCTCGAAACACTCAGCAATAACTTTGCCGGTATTCAATTCATACTCGCTGTTAATTTCTTCGGATGTTAAATCCCTTGTGCAGGGTATTTCGCCGAAAGCAAAATCTGCGTGTGTTGTACCGTAAGGCTTTATGGCTTTTGCCGCCTGCGCAAATCCGACCGCAAATGTTGAATGTGTGTGCGCTACGCCACCTATACAGTTAAATCTTCTGTAAAGCTCAAGGTGGGTTGCCGTATCGGAAGAAGGTTTAAGCCCTTCAATCCTGTTGCCCGCAAGGTCAACAACGGCAAGATCGGATGCTTTGAGTTTTTCATAATCAACGCCCGAAGGTTTTATTACAACCATACCGCTTCCTCTGTCAATGCCGGAGACATTGCCCCAGGTAAACAGCACAAGCCCGTATTCCACAAGTTTAAGATTGGCTTCAAGCACCTGTTCTTTTAAAGATTCAAGCATTAACTCAGCCCTCCGCCGCTATTTTTTTAAGGCGTTTCATAACATCATTCGCGCCTCTGCCGAAATAATCGTGCAGGGTTTTGTATTCAGCATAAAGCTTATTATATATTTCAACATTTTCGAGATTGGGATAATAAACGGTATCTTTGACTTTGCCCATTATTCCCGCGGCTTCATAAACATCATCATATCCGCCGTTCGCTTTGCCCGCCGCGACGGCGCCGAGAATTGCGCTGCCGAGAGATCCGCACTGAGTTGTGCCGGCTATCTTAACCGGCATATTGAGAACATCGGAATAAATCTGCATAGTCATCGGGTCTTTTTGCGATATTCCCCCGGCGGCATAGAAGGTGTTAACCGTAACGCCGTTCTCATTGAATGTGTCAACAATCATTCTGGTGCCGTATGCAGTAGATTCAATGAGAGCGCGGTAAATATCCTCCGGTTTTGTCTGAAGGGTCATACCGAGAATCAATCCGGTCAGGTCAATATCGCAAAGAACAGAACGGTTGCCGTTAAACCAGTCAAGCGCGAGCAGTCCACTCTCGCCCGGCTTTTTTGCTGAGCATTTTTCACGAAGCAGTTTATGAACATTGACGCCTTTCTCTTTTGCCTCGGTAAAAACGCTTTCCGGCAGGCAGTTATCAATAAACCACTGGAAAGAATCGCCTACGCAGCATTGACCCGCTTCATAGCCGTAAAGACCGGGCATTACTCCGTCTTCAACCACACCGCACATTCCGGGCACCTGTTTTTCTGTGTTGCCAAGAAGAATATGACAGGTTGAGGTTCCCATAATGGCAAGCAGCTCACCCTCTTTGGTAATTCCGACTGCCGGAACGGCAACATGGGCGTCAGCCGTGGCGACAGCAACCGCTGTGCCTTCTTTAAGGCCTGTGAGCTCCGCCATTTTCGCGGTAATCTCCCCTGCCTTTTCGCCTATGGCGGTAACAGGGCCCAACTTATCTTCAACAAGGTTTTCAAGCCTCGGATCAAGCGCTTTAAAAAATGATTTGGGTGGATAGCCGTTTTTCTTGTTCCATATTGCTTTATAACCCGCGCAACAGGCGTTTCTTGTTTCTTTACCGCTCAGCTGCCAAACGACCCAGTCAGCCGCCTCAATGAATTTATCCGCTTTTTCGTATATTTCAGGCGCTTCTTCAAGCGTTTGCCAGATTTTGGGAACAAGCCACTCCGAACTGATTTTGCCGCCGAAGGTATCAAGCCAATCCACATTGAGTTCACGGGCAATTTCGTTGAGTCTGTTTGCGTATGGCTGTGCGGCATGGTGTTTCCAGAGTTTTACATAGGCATGCGGATTGTCATTATATTCAGGCAAAAAGCAAAGCGGAGTTGAGTCGGCAAGTACAGGCAAAACGGTGCAGGTTGTAAAATCAATGCCGACACCTATAATATCCGCGGGGTCAACACCGGACTGTTTGATAACGGCCGGAATTGTGTTGCCGAGAACATCAATATAATCCTGCGGATGCTGAAGAGCCCAGTCCATACCGAGTTTTTTCCCGCTCGGCAGACATTCATCCATAACCGCGTGAGGATATTCAAAAACAGATGTCGCGACCTCTCTGCCGTCGGAAACATCCACAAGAAGCGCTCTTCCCGAAAGAGTACCGTAATCAAGACCTATTGCGTATTTTGACATTTCTATCTCTCCTTAAACAAACAGTTTTGAAACTATGCCCGCGTAAAGCCCCGCGGGGTCTTTAAGATAGTTGTTTTTAATGCTGTCAACCTGGTTTTCATCGGCGGCGTAAACAGTGAGTTTCATTAGAACCTCATCGCCGTTCATTAGTGTAAATGTTATATTTACGCCTTTTTCAAGGAACTCCGTTTCGATTTTCGTTTCACTTTTGCGGCGTTCCATTGTTTCAAGCATAACAGCATCTTCCAGCGCCTTTTCGCGAACGGATTTGGGAATTTCTTTTTCAAGCTCATACAGAGCGCTCAATGATTGAGGGGTAAGCGAAAGCACACCGTCGGCATCACATTTAAGGCTGCCTGCCGATATAAGTTCCTCAAGAGCCTGACTGACGGCAAAATAATTCGCTATTCCGTGAAGCTGAAATATCTCACCTATCTTTTCACGCCTGAGCGGAGTGTTGATTTTTTTAACAATATAACAAATCAATGTTTTTATCTGCGCGGTATTACGCAAACCGCCCAGCTCAACGCCTTCCGAGAATGTGTCATAAGACTCGGAAAAATCAGTATTGTCAGTGTTTAATTCCGACATAACAAATCACCTGCTTTGCTGTAAAATCATTAATCGGCTATTTGTTGAAATCAACAGGAGGCAAAGGCTTGCCGAAATAACCGTGCTCTTTCATATCTTCTGTTATAAAGTTTTCTTTGACAGCCGCCCTGCCCCAGAGATTGGCCCAGCCTTCACAATACAGTTTGTAATATGAAACCCCTTTTTCTTTTCGCATTTTCACAAAAAGCGGAAAATTACACCATATTGAAGAAGGAAGGCCGACAACAATAAGATAAAGAGGACCTAACAAAATGGATTGGAAAGAGTGCCCGTACTCATGGATTTTTGTATCATGCGCCCAGCCTTCGGCTTTTGAGGCACCCATAAAAATAAACATACCCATTGAAAGACCGCCGAAACCTTTCGCGTTAACATAAGTGATGACGGCATTGTGAAAGCGCTCATGTTTATGAGTCGGCGCGAGAACAAGAAAGGCGATAAAGCCGGCAAGGTTCTGAACAATCCCCCAGCTGAACTGTAAAAAGTAAAACAAAAAGGCATTCATATTTCTCTTCCCTTCAACAAATATTTATTTAAATTATAAAATATAATTAATTTAAAGTAAAGGAATTTTTCATATACGGCAACCCAAAAAATTGTTTTATTCAAATTATACAAATATACAGCTATATTTATGTTGAAAATAAACTTGTAATGTGTTATAATATGATTGAAAATGAGGTGAACGATATGCTGTTGACAGTTGATATAGGAAACACCAACATAACAGCCGGAGTTTATAAAAATGACGATCTTGTTCTTGTTACAAGAATAAAAACAGACCGCAACAAAACATCCGACCAGTATTCAATCGAATTTAAAAACCTTTTCAGTCTGTATAAAATAGAATGCGATCTCAGCGGTGCCGCCATAAGCAGCGTTGTGCCGGAGCTTACCGGAATTGTATGCCAGGCAATAAACACAATATCGGGCGTTGAGCCTCTTGTGCTTGCCCCGGGCGTTAAAACGGGGATGAATATTCTTACCGACGACCCGGCTCAGGTGGGTGCGGATTTAATAGCGGGAGGCGTAGGCGCCGCGAGCCTTTACCCTTTGCCCTGCCTGATAATCGATTTGGGAACTGCCACAAAAATCTGCCTGATTGATGAAAACGGAGCGTTTCGCGGCTGCGCCATTTCGCCGGGTATCGGAATATCTCTTGAAGCTCTTTCGTCAAGAACTTCTCAGCTGCCCGCCATAAGCCTTACCACCCCCGCCCACGCCGTCGGCACAAACACAATAGACGCTATGGAGTCGGGAATTGTATTCGGAACAGCCGCCATGCTCGACGGGCTTTGCGCTAAAATAGAAGAGGAATACGGCAAGCCGGCTGCATCCACTGTTGCGACAGGCGGCCTTTCAAAAGATATAATAAAGAGCTGCAAACGCGATATAATCCATAACGGTGAGCTTATTCATCAGGGATTGAAAATCATTTACGAAAAAAACAAAAAGAAATAAAAAGTTAATATTTTATAACATAATTTGGCTATATTTGTGCTGTATCCCCATAAAGGAACAACAGCAAAGGAGGAATAGATTATGTCAAACGCAAAAGTCTCAAACAAAAACCAGTTAAAGCTGGTGAAGCTTGCCCAGCTGGCGGTGCTTGTCGCACTGATAGTTCTGTTCAGTTTTACCGGTCTGGGCTACATCAAAGTCGGTGTAATTGAAATAACGCTCAATGTAATTCCAGTTGCTGTCGGAGCAATCGTACTCGGCCCTGTGGGCGGGGCGGTATGCGGAGCCGTTTTCGGGTTAACGAGCTTTATTCAATGTTTCGGCTTGAGCTCCTTCGGTGCCGCGCTTCTCGCAATCAGCCCCGTGCGCACATTTGTAACCGCATTTGTAACACGAGTTCTTGAGGGACTTATTACCGGGTTTATTTTTATGGCGTTTAAAAACCATAAAAATGTCGGGTGCGCTGTTTCGAGTATATGCTGCCCGCTGCTTAACACAGTGCTGTTTATAGGCTCTTTCATTTTACTGTTTCAGCATTCGGAATTTTTTACAAACCTGTATTCGCAGTCCGGTTCAACAAATATAATCAAATTTGTCGCGTGGTTTTGCGGACTGAACGGCGCACTTGAAATAGTTGCCTGCTTTATTATTGCGACCGCTGTATCAAAGGCACTTCTTGAACTTAACAAGCGACTCAAATGAGGAGGACATAAAATGCCCATAAAAGTGGATAACGAGTTACCCGCCCACAAAGCACTTGAAAATGAAAACATTTTTGTTATGACTGAAGACCGCGCCGTGTCTCAGGACATCAGACCGCTTAAAATAATTATTCTCAACCTGATGCCTACCAAAATTGAAACAGAGACACAGATATTAAGGCTGCTGAGCAACTCTCCGCTTCAGGTTGATATTGACCTGCTTCAGGTCAAAAGCCACAAATCCAAAAACACATCCGAAGAACATATGCTCAAATTCTACAATGTTTTTGATGAGATTAAGAACTGCAAGTATGACGGTATGATTGTAACCGGCGCGCCTGTTGAACATATGGAGTTTGAAGAGGTTGATTACTGGGAAGAGCTTTGCGAAATATTTGAGTGGAGCAAAAAGAATGTTTATTCGACATTTCACATCTGCTGGGGAGCGCAGGCGGCTCTTTATTATCACTACGGCATACCGAAATATCCTCTTAAAGAAAAGATGTTCGGTATTTTTCCGCACCGCTCTCTTGACACCCTGCATCCTCTTATGAGAGGACTTGACGATGTTTTTTATGTTCCGCACTCAAGGCACACTGAAATTAAAAGAAGCGATATTGCTCTTGTTAAAGATTTGCAGATTATTTCTTATTCCGAAGTTGCAGGCATTCATCTTGTTTCGGATATGGAGTGCCGAAACTTTTACGCTACCGGGCATTCTGAGTATGACCGTGACACATTGGCAAAAGAATATTTCAGAGATAAAGAAAAAGGGTTGCCTATAAAAATTCCATTCAATTATTTTCCGGGAGACAACCCTGAAAACACTCCCGAAATAAGCTGGAGAAGCGCGGGAAACCTTATATTCACCAACTGGCTTAACTACTTTGTTTATCAAAAAACGCCCTATGACATTAACAGCATATGCTGACACAAAAAAACACGGCGGTCTTGTTTGACCGCCGTGTTTTTTTATTTAAAAGATAAACTGAACGCAACTGTCAGAAGCGCAATATGCAGGATTATCTCGAGAGGGAGCAAAATCATAAATTTGCGGTGCATTGTTTTATGACGGATAATCTGCATTGTGATAAACTCCGCAAAAGCTCCGCCAAACAGTCCGGTAAGCAGCAGTGTAGCTTCCGGAACTCTCCATTTACCTGCTTTTGACGCAAGCTTGTCATAAACTGTTATTAAAACAGTCAGCACCGAGATAACGCCGAAATAAATAAGCAATAATTTAAGCCACCAAGTCATTGTTTCGCCCTGCCTGTCAGAAAAGAATATCGTTTCTCGCAGTGGTTCCCGGAGTTGCTGTTTCGGCTGTAACCGTTTCACTTTCGGGGCATTCATCGCTGAGGTAACCGATTGCGAGATAGTTGTTTTCATCAAGATAAAATGTAACATAAAGCGTTTCGGTGTCTTTTTTGCAAAAAGCGCTGAGATAACCGGCAACATTTTTGCCGCCCATTTCACCCAAAGTCACCTCATCCGCTACCGATATTTTCAACCTTGATATTTTTGTGTAACCTGTATAATTATCATCTTCAACGGAAACTGCAATCTGCTTATCGGTCAGCAGACCTCGCGCGGTAAATTTGCCGCCTTTGCCGATTTTCACACTGTAGTCATTATTATCCTCATCAACAAAAACCATTGTAAGGCCTTCGGGCGATTTGCCGTTATTCTCGGCGAGAACACCCTCAATTGTAACCGTTCCTCTGCCAGCAGATTCGCCGCTTTCTTTTTTTGAGGAACATGATGTCATCAACGTTAAGCCGCTCAGGCATATAGACAACAAGAGAAAAAGGCTTAACACGGTTTCAGTTTTTTTCACTGCGCTCAACTCCAAACTACATTTTT
>ONON01000195.1 GCA_900319455.1 uncultured Eubacteriales bacterium | reverse complement strand
TTGTAAATACGGTATTTCAATATATGACAGCAATCTTTGCCTTTCACTTCATCGCGGAGGAGATCATCCCGATGTTTCAGGCGACGAAGGCGTTCATGAAATGACTTATTCTCTTCTTGTGCATAATTGCGGATTTAACGCGGAGTCGGTTGTTCAGCCGGCGTATGAATTAAATGTGTCGGCTTTTGCAGTAAAAGGTTCATGTAGCCTTATGCCTTTTGCGAATGTTGATAAGCCGAACATTATTATTGAAACTGTCAAACCTGCGGAAGATGATACAGATGCTTATATTCTTCGTGCCTATGAATGTGAAGGTACAAAGACAAACTGCAGTATTAAACTGTCAACATCGGTAAACAAAACGGTAATAACCAATTTGCTTGAAGATGAAAAAGAAACTATATGTTCACAAAACGGAATTCTGAAATTGAATTTCCGTCCCTTTGAAATCAAAACAATAAAAGTTTACAGGTAAACTAAAAAACATCGGTGCAGCTTTTTGTTGCACCGATGTCGATTATTAATTATTATTTTTTGAAATCATTGTATGTGACAATATGAAGTTCTTCACTTTTTCTTTTTTTGATATATGCTTTAAGTATTAAAGCGAGTGTACCGATTATAACAATCAGCAGCAATAAGCCGAGAATTTTCATAGGCAGGCTTGAGAAAATTCTACCCAAAGCGTTTAATATTGTAAGAATAATGCTTTTGCTTATATCATTTGTAGCGACAAGGTCAATTTCAGCTATGGATTCTCCGCCATACAGAACGGATGCTTTGCATATAACATCACCTTTTTTTACGGGAGCAGTTAAGCTTAATGGAAGTGAGTCCTTTTGCGGCTCAATAATAACATTCCCGGAATCTGTTCCGGACGGAACCAATTCATATTTATCTTCCGCCGGGGCAAGGGTGACATAATCGGCAGAACGGGACAGCTTGACGGGAACTTCAGCGGCTATGGTTGTTGAATCGGCAATTTTAACAAGTTCAAGGTTTTTTATTGCCCAGTTTACCATTGTTTTTGTGTCAACAAATGCGCAGTTTTCTTCCGCAGAATCATCGTCAATATTATATTGTGGCGCGTTCATAACAACGCAAATATAATTATAACCGTTGTTGGATGAAACAGTGCAAACGCATTTACCTGCTTTACTTGTGGAGCCGGTTTTTCCGCCGGTTACATATTTGCAGTAATAGTCTTTATATGCGGTATTAAGTATTTTATTGGTGTTAATAATAATTCGCTCATTACGCATATTTGTTGCGGGTACGGTATATCTGCTTAAACCGACAATATCTTTGAATGCGGCAAAAGATAACGCGTGCTGAAACAGTTTAGCCACATCTCTCGGTGTGCTGAACTGGTAATCGTCGTCAAGACCGTGAGGGTTTACAAAATTTGTGTTTTTGCACCCGAGCTTTTTGGCGCAGTTGTTCATCATACCTATAAATGTGTCAATATCACCCTGGCCGAAATAATCCGCCAGAATAAGCGCGGCGTCATTTGCGCTTTCAATCAGAAGACAGTGCAGGAGGGAATCAACCGTAAGTTCTTCACCGGCGCTTATTCCGGCGGTTGAGCTTCCCGTTCCCGCGAGCATATTAATGCAGTATTCAGGCGCTGAGACTACGGTTGAAAGATCTTCACAGTTTTCAAGAACAACAGCCGCCGTAACTATTTTAGTAAGAGACGCGGGAGGCAGTTGCTTGTCTGCGTTGCTTTCAAATATAACAGTGCCGTTGTCAAGGCTCATCAAAAAATAATTCTCACTGTGTAAATCAAGTGTATCTGTAAGTGAATTGTAAGTTGCAGAGACAGGGCAGGAGAGTATGGTGGAAAGAATAATTGCAGAAATAAAAATAAAAATTAAAGATTTTTTCATAGACATTACACCGTAAATGATTTATAATATTAAAAAATTTAATAATAAGTATTTCATATTATAGCATTATAATCACAAAAAATAAATACCTTAAAAAAGATTATTCGTTTGTCTTTCCGGAGGATGTTAAATGATATATATTACGGGTGATGTGCACGGCGATATGAGTCGGTTTGATTCTTCAGCCGTTCGCAACTTGAAAAGCGGTGACACATTAATCATTTGCGGCGATTTCGGCTTTTTATGGAACGGCGGCAAGCATGAAGAAAAACAGCTCAAAAAATTAGGCAAAAAAAAATACAACATATGCTTTATTGACGGTACGCACGAGAATTTTGATTTAATCAATTCTTATGAAGTCACCAAGTGGAACGGCGGCAAGGTGCATAACATTTCGGGCAATCTTTATCACCTTATGAGAGGTCAGGTTTTTGAAATAGAAGGGCTCAGGTTTTTTACAATGGGCGGCGGTGAAAGTCCGGATATCGATATAAGATTTGAAAACAATGTCTGGTCAAAGGCGGAGTTACCCACAAGAGAAGAACTCCTTGAAGGCGTTGAAAATCTTGAACGCTTTGATTGTAAGGTAGATTATGTTATTACGCATGAGCCGCCGATGAAAATAAAAACTTTTCTGGCGCTTAAAGACGGTGATGAGGCAACCGTAAACGGTTTGAACACTTACTTTGAAGAGCTTTCGGGGAGTTGTGAATTCCGCCGTTGGTTTTTCGGCTCAATGCATCTTGACAAATATATTTCAAGCACCCATGTTTGCGTATTTCGCAAAGTAATCAACCCGTTAACAGGTGAAATAATTAATTAAGGGGGATAATACAATGAAAAAATTTATATCAGTCTTAATTGCGGTTTCTCTTTGTGTTTCAGTGGCAGCTTTGTTGTCTTCCTGTGGTAAAAACGCAATCAGCAACAGTGATTTTAAAACCGTTGAAGAAGCTTTTGATGCAGTAAATTTTGTTGATGTTCTTGATAAAAAGAATATTTCATCATTTGCAGCCTCAAATGAAAGTGAAGACAGTGATAATACTATTTACAATGATGTAAAAGACGATACAGGCTTTATTCTCAATAAAGAAAATAAAAAAGTTGTTGTAACAGGTTTTGTCATTAAAGATGCCCTTTATAAAGATATCGACGGAGACGGTGTTCAAGAGGTTTACGCGTCCGGCTATAATTCTCACCGTAATTCAACCACAGCGGCTCTTTACGATTACACAAAAAGCCTTCTTATCACAGATGAAAACGGAGAGTATTCCGATGTAATGGAGCTTATTGCCGAAGCAAGCTTTGAAGGCGATGTAAATATCGGTTTTTATGAGGATAATGACGGCAATGTTCATGTTGTCTCGAAAGACATTACAACGGGGGAAGTTGCGGATGATTATGGGGTTGCAACCGTAAACGGCCTTTTGCTTGAAATAGGCGATTACAATAATCTAAGCAAAAAAACCGATAATCCAACTACCGATTGTTTTGTAACCGATAAATATACATATTATTTTAACGGTAAAGAGTTTAAACCCGAATCTGATTTTGCGTACGGTGAGGAGGGAATAGTTCCTCCTGTAAGCTATATTGATAAAGTCGCCTTTGAGGAATTAACCGGGCTGAAATACAAATCTCTCGGTGATGACTTTGACAGCAGGGCTATTATGGTAATAAACGGCAAAGAATATGTTTCATGGTTTACGCTCAATCAAAACTATGATATCGAAAGAAAAATGGGAGTCAATCTCGAATCCGTCATTTTCAATACTCTTGATTATGCTGAAAAAACATCAGTCTCATCCGCTGAATAATTATATTTATATCATATATTAAACTCATAAAATAAGCCGAAGGCTACTGT
>ONON01000183.1 GCA_900319455.1 uncultured Eubacteriales bacterium | reverse complement strand
CTCTTCCTGCAGGCACTACAAAAATCGGTGATAATGCGTTTCACAACACAGCGTATTATAATAATACTTCAAATTGGTCGGATAATATGCTGTATATCGGCAATTATCTGATAAAAGGCTTAACCGATTTAGCAGGCAATAAGTCGGTCAAATCGGGCACAACTTGTATTGCCGATTACGCACTTTCGGGTTGCAATAAAATAATCACTCTGACCGTTCCGAATTCTGTCAATTATATCGGCAGTAACGCTTTCGGCAATGTCACAAATGTTGCATACACAGGCACAGCGACAGGCTCACCCTGGGGCGCAAGATGTTTGAATGGTTTTGTAGACGGAAATCTTGTTTATAAAGACTCCTCAAAAACCAAGCTTGCCGTTTGTAGCGGACTTGCAACAGAAAGTATTGTAATTCCTTCAAGCACAGATACAATCGGTGATAATGCTTTTAGCACTTGCAGCGGAATTACAAGAGTATATATTCCCGTTAATGTTACAAGAATAGGTGTTGGAGCATTCCAAGGCACTGCGTTGTCAGATGTTTATTATGAAGGCGGCGCTACAGAAAAACTTGTTTTGTCAATTGCAGATAATAATACAAAGGTAAATAATGCTACCTGGCATTACAACAGCAAAGTTACCGATATGCCTTCAAACTCGTCAAATCCGGACAATCCGACCAATCCCGACAATCCTAACCCGCCCACACCTGATATTCCCGAAGCAAATGTAATCAAGGGCAACAGTGCGGATAACAAAAAGACTTATGATTACCGAACAACCGTAACCTTTACGGCAAATGTTCCCGAAGGCGGAAGTGTTCAGTGGTATGTTGACGGAAGTCCTGCAGGCAACGGCAGCACTTTAACCGTAAAAGACAAAACAAACGATTACGCCGTCAAGGTCGTTGTGACAGACAGAAATGGCAACAAAACAATGGATGAAGAACAGGTAACAATCAAGCACGGCTTCTTTGATATTATTATTTGGTTCTTCGTTCATCTGTTCAACCCCGGCGCATATGATGTGAAACAGTAAGCAGCCATTCTAGAAGTCAAATTTGACTTTTTCTCAAAACGATTTCTTTCTTTATGCGCCTGTTCGTCAGTTATGTAACGAAAATATAGAAACAATCGAGGTTGCAACTAATGAGCGAAACGAAATATTGCCACTATACTTCTATAGAAAACGCCAGCAACATACTATCATCAGACTGTTTTTTTCTAAGTAAGTTTAACAGCATGAACGATCTAACCGAAGCAGATTTACATAATGATGAAAAAGATAGAGTGTTTTCATTATCTTTTTGTCATTCTGAGGCAGTTAATATTCCCCTGTACTATCTGTATGGTGGTATTGATGGTAAAGGTTGCAGAATTCAGTTTTCGCAGGCTAAATTAAATGAGCTGAAAAACAATTGCGAAATCTATTATGTTAATAAGAAACAACATCTATTGAAACAAGTTGTTAACCCATCTAATTATGACATTATTTATGATTGGATTTATTATGTGTCCTCTGACGGAAGTTGCAATTATCACAATCAAGAATGTAGTAAATATAAAAACTTTAATGATGCACTTAATGATTTGAAGAAAAATGATCTGCATTATTTTTTGAAATCAAGGATTTGGAAATTCGAAAAGGAATACAGAATAATTGTTAAATTCCATACTGATATCATTTATCCTAGAATCGCTTTAAAGTTCAATTTAAAAAACAAAGAGTCCGGGCTTTCAGTAATGTGCGGGCCCGAAATCTCCCAGCAAGAATTATCTGACTTTAAAGAGGAAATGCATGATTATGGCATTGCTAATGTTGACAAAATATCAGATAAAAAGATATCAATGAAGTTGGTTGAACGCAATAAGCGTTTATATCAAAAATAGATTAATGATGAAAAAACAGCACCCGATGAATTCAAAACATCGGGTGCTGTTTTCATATCCGGCGATAAAACATATCATATGTTTTTATCCGCCACCGTGAAAATGTTGTCGAGGTCAGTGGCAACGTTTTAACGGAAAGAGGTTTAAGGGGAAAGATTCCCCTTATCGGAATTGATTGAGTGTGACTACTGCAAATATTTCTGCAACAGTTATACGAGAGGCTATTCCGATAAAGCGAGTCAAGGGTTGCAAATCCTTGCCCAGGGGAAGTGATGGGCACCGTCACTTCATACTGGGTATTATCTGCCGAAAAATGAGCGCTTTTTCGCAAATGTTTTCGGCGGAGAAATGCGTCGAGTTGTTATTGTGAAACAATCCGAGACAGAAAAAGAAAAATCTATTATGAAAGAAGGTGAGACTATAGCTGAAAAAAGAGT
>ONON01000180.1 GCA_900319455.1 uncultured Eubacteriales bacterium | reverse complement strand
TAGGTGACACGGTAACCCTCGCGACAAATCCCGCAACCGAGCCTCTTCCGGGTTACCGAAGCGTGCTGCCTATGGTATTCTGCGGAGTTTACCCCGCGGACGGCAACGACTATGAGGCTTTGCGTGACGCGCTTGAAAAGCTGAGACTTAATGACGCCGCGCTCTCTTTTGAGCCTGAAACATCCGGTGTTCTCGGTTTCGGCTTCCGTTGCGGATTTCTCGGCCTTCTCCACCTTGAGATTATTCAGGAGAGACTTGAACGGGAATACGACCTTGACCTTGTAACAACTATTCCGAGCGTAATCTATAAAATTCATTTGACAGACGGCTCTGTTATTGAGATTGACAACCCCACTCACTACCCAAACCCCGCAAATATTGAGTATTGTGAAGAACCGTTTACAAACGCTCACATTTACTCCCCTGCCGAATATGTGGGAACAATTATGGATTTGTGCCAGACAAGGCGCGGCATTTTCAAGGGTATGGACTACATTACCAAAGACAGAGTCGATATACTCTATGAGCTGCCGCTTAACGAGATTATTTATGATTTCTTTGATTCTCTTAAATCAAGGACTCGCGGCTACGCCTCATTTGACTATGAAATATGCGACTACCGCCGCTCCAACCTTGTTAAACTTGATGTTTTGTTAAACGGCGATGTTATTGACGCCCTTTCATTCATCATTCACTCTGATATGGCTTACGGCAAAGCCCGGAAGATTGCCGAAAAGCTCAAAGACAACATTCCGAGACAGATGTTTGAAATACCCGTTCAGGTTGCCATAGGCGGCAAGGTTATTGCGCGTGAGACCATCAAGGCTATGCGCAAGGATGTTCTTGCCAAATGCTACGGCGGCGATATTACAAGAAAGAAAAAACTTCTTGAAAAACAGAAAGAGGGCAAAAAAAGAATGCGCTCTTTCGGCAGCGTGGAAGTGCCTCAGGAGGCGTTTATGGCTGTTCTCAAACTTGATGACAACAACTGATTAACGGCGGGACTGTTCCCGCCTGTTATTTTAATTGAGGTGTTAATATGCCTTTGGGGCTCTACATTCACATTCCGTTTTGTCACGGCAAATGTCCGTATTGCGATTTTTATTCCGTATTTCCCGACGGTAAACTTATTGACAAATATGTAAAAACAGTTTGCGAACAGCTGAAAAAACGCGAAGATTATAAATTTGACACTGTTTATTTCGGCGGCGGAACTCCGTCGGTTATGGGAGCGGAGAGTATTGCGCTTATTCTTAAACATGCCAATACGACAGTTAATCCTGAAATAACCGTTGAATGCAACCCGTCAGATTGCGGAGACGGCGGATTTGATTTTGAAAAAGCAGCCGAAGCCGGTGTAAACAGAGTTTCATTCGGCTTGCAATCCTCCGTTGACAGTGAGCGCAAAGCTCTCGGCAGAAGAGCCTCTGCGAACGATGTTAAAGCCGCCGTAAGGCGCGCCCGAAACGCAGGAATTGACAACATTACGCTTGATTTAATGCTCGGCATTCCGGGGCAAAACACCGATTCTCTGAAAAACAGTATTGATTTTTGCTATGAATCCGGAGCGAAGCACATAAGCGCCTATATTCTTAAAATCGAGGAAGGCACATATTTTTATAAAAAGAAAGAAACCCTTAATCTGCCCGATGACGATGAAACAGCGGATTTGTATTTGAGATGCGTTGACCTGATTGAGCAAGGCGGTATGAAGCAGTATGAAATATCCAATTTTTCTTTTTCGGGTTTTGAAAGCAAACACAATCTCAAATACTGGCATTGTGAGGAATATTTGGGCATCGGTCCGGCGGCGCATTCGTTTATTAACGGAAAAAGATATTATTATGAGAGAAATCTGGCTGATTATATTATAGAGCCCAAAGCAGTTTATGACGGTACCGGCGGAGATTTTGAGGAATACGCAATGCTTGCGTTAAGGCTCGGCGAAGGCTTGCAAGACGGCAGAGTTTTTAAAAGATTCGGTTTCCATATCTCCTCAAAAATAATTGAAAAAGCAAAAAAATATGAAAACAACGGTTTTGCCGTAATCAAGGATGATTCAATATCATTGACAGCAAAAGGATTTCTTGTTTCAAATACAATAATAGGAGAGTTACTTGCATAGAAAAAGCGGCTTGCGGGGTATTGCTTGCAAGCCGCTTTTCAATATTCAGTTTATTGTTTAACAAATTCCGTGCCGTCAATGATAAGCGTTGAGCCGCTCTTTTCAAAAGGTTTTGTAACTGTAGCGCCTATGCCGAACGCGGATTTATAGCTGAAGGTTATTTCATCGCCTTCAATTGAATACTCACCGTCAATTGTAATACCGAAGAGTTCACCGGTTACTTTATTTTCTTTGTCGAATGTAAGAGTTCCGCCGAGACTGTCGTTTGCCTGATAAGTGCCTTTCAGAGTTTTGCCGCAGCCCGTAAAGAGCAAAACCACCGTGCAGAGAACAAGCGACAACGCCAGAACAGCCTTTAGCTTTTTCATTTTGAAAACCTCCTCATAATATTGTTTGATGTGTTTTTCGCAAATCAATAACCGAAATATGTTTCGCAATATGAATAGAGAGCTTTATAATATTGAATTTCGCTTATCGGATCAAGAAGAAGACCGTGCCCGGAAAGCGGGAAGAAAATGTACTCATAAGGTGTGCCGTTGTTTTTAAATGTATTCTCCATTGAAAGACGGTTGCCTTTCTGAACAAGGGGATCATTGCCCGCGTACGCAAAAATCGAAGGCATTGTGTTTTCATCAACAAAAGCTACGGGAGAAACGGAATCGGCAATTCTTTTTGCCTCGCCGCTCTCGACCATTTCATCTGTGATTTTCACACCGGCGAGCATACCCGCAAGGGAATAACTGCCCCATACCTCTTTGCTCATATCGGAAGGCCCTACCCTGTTTGCCGTAAAAGCAAGTTCTATTGAGGAATCCTGAGGCCTTGAATAGCTGTAAAGCATTGATATATGGCCGCCGGCCGAATAACCTGATGTTGCGAGCTTTGTAATATTAAGGTTATTTTCTTCCGAAAACTTCTTGATGGCATCAATGCACATATCAATTTCATCAAGCATAGTAAACGCCGTGACCTTGCCCTGATTTTCTTCACTGATGAGCGAATAACTCATTGTGGCGGTAATATAACCCTGCATTGCGAGTTTTTTGCAGTGAGGGGCCATATCCTCTTTTTCGCCGCCCTGCCACGAACCGCCGTGAATATAGAGTATGCATCCGTTCTCCTCGTTTTTACGAGCGGTTTCGGGCACATAAATTGTAACGAGATCTCTCTGCGCTTCACCGTAGCGGATGTTTTCAAAAACCTCATATTTGTCGCCTATCATACCGAAGCCGGATGTGAAAAAAAGAATAAAGGTCAGCCAATATGCCAGCATCGTCTGCATAATCTGTCTCTCCTTAAAATATTATTTCATTTTGATAATAGATTATCGGCGGTTTTCAGTCAAGTTTTTCAAAAATATTTAACATTACATAAACATAAAAATTTATTTATAAAACAGGTTTTATCAATGATTGAAAATGCTTAAAATCCTCATAAATATAAGATAAGGAACAAGCGGTAAGAAATTCTGCAGATTTATCAGCTTATAGATTATTCCCGGCAGAACGGTGACCTCAACAGAGCAGGAAACGCCGCTCTCGGGTTCGGTAACCGTAACAACCGTTTTACCGAGCTTAAGCCCGACGATTTTTACACTGCCGAAACGGTATTCTTCAACTTTATCAGGTTTTGCGTCAACCGTTCCTTCAGTGCTGCAGGTTATAACGGCGTTTCTGACATCGAACCGCGTTTCAGCTTCAAGCGGCTCGGGGTAAACAACAAAATAGCTTTCTTCACCCACATAAGCGAACATTTTGCCGTCAACAGCGGAGGTGTCAAGCCCTTCCAGAGCAGGGATTTCTTCAGCCGGCTCAACTGAAACATCTTCAGAATAAACGGTTGACGGCAATCCGAAAAGCATAACCAGAGCAATCAAAACACAGAACAATTTTTTTGAAGTTTTCATATTATCCTCCTTGAGATTACAAAAAGCCAGATTACGCAAACTGTATATTTCTAACATATATTTAGCATTTTTTTATAAAAAAGTCAAATACACAAAAAGCAACGCATTGGGCAGTAACTCATAAACCGGTATTGGTTTTCGCATCAAACCAAAAGCCGCATAACATCGTCAGATTTGCTTACCATACATCAAG
>ONON01000058.1 GCA_900319455.1 uncultured Eubacteriales bacterium | reverse complement strand
TTTCCTGCTTTTCTTTCGGCATTGAATTGAAGCCGGAAACAAGTTTAGCTGATTTTTCTTTCAGAACGGCAAACAGTATTCCGAATACAAAAACCGGAATAAATACAACAGCGCAAGCATAAAAACCTATGTTTATCATAATATCTCTATATTTCCTTTGAGCGTTTTTCCGCCTTTCGCATAAGGGCTGTAAGGCGTTATTGAAACGCTGTATTTACCCGTGTCAAGTCTGCCTATATCAACGCTCATCTGCGTTAAATCCGCCCTGACATAATTTGAAACTACGGTTGCGGCAAATACATCCTTGTTTCCCGCCTTGACGGTTATTTTATAATCCTCGGTTCCCCAGTAACCGTCCGCATTGGGAAAAACAAGCACCGTGTTGCCGTCGTTATTCTTTTCAGCGGTAATTTCAGCGCCATCAGGGAACACAGGAGCCGTGTCAAGTGATTTAAGATTGTTCCATGTGTAAAGATGTGACGATTTATTTGTAACATCAGTCAGATAATAGTCGTTTTTCTCAAAAAATTGATGACTTACTATATCATAGAGTTTAAGTCGTACATTTCCTTGCGCGTCCGCTTCAACAATCCAGAAAGCGCCGGATTCACCGGGAGCATCCTCATCGCCCTCAATATAGTTTAAGTTGCTCATAAGTGCCGAGAGTGATCCCGTTCCCACAGCTGTAAACGCTCCCTGCCAAATTGTTCTCGGGTCGCTGTTTGCGTAGTGTGAATGTCCGGAGAAGTCTATAATCTGAGGGTATTTTTCAAATACCGTTCTCACGGTGAAATCACCCCAGTTCACACTTCCGTAAACTGTTGCAAACGGGGCGGGGTGCTGAAAAACAAAAACGGGTTTTTCTTTGTTTTCTTTTGTCGCAGAACTCAGTTCTTTGTTAAGCCAGTCTTTTTTGCTGTCAAAAGTTTTACCGTCCTCGCTGTATGAACAGGCAATAAAGTGGTAGCCGTTTATAACAAGGTGCCTGTCAACATCCTCATTTATTAACTGTTTATAATGTTCATAGGCGATTGAAGCGTCATAGTCACGGTAAGTTATAAATTCGTGATTGCCCAGAACGGCAATAATCTCAGTGCCGTCTTGTACATTCTTATCAACTATTTCATTAAATAACGCATATTCCTCATCCGAGCCGCTTGTCGCGAAATCACCGACAACCACAACGGCGTCAAGGTTTTTGTATTTTTCTCCGTTTGCGTAAGCATAGCTGTCTTCAAAAAGTTGCGCAAGTCTCAGAGCGGCGGGCTGCTGAGGGTCACCGTCAAGATGAACATCGCTCGTTACGGCAAATCTGAGAACAGGAGTGAAGTCTTCCGGTGCTTTCGGCGGTTCTTTGTTTATAACAAACGGAACAGCCATAAAACCGAAAACAATTGAAAAAAAGCCTGTTAAAAATTTAAACAAAAACTGACTGAAAAGGTTAGAAAACATATTTATTTCCTCCCAAAATTGTACTATACATCGTAAACGGGTTCAAAATCACTTGCCGGGTGTCCGCAAAGCGGGCAGATGAAATCCTCAGGCAGTTTTTCGCCTTCGTAATAATAACCGCATATTTTGCATTTCCAGCCGATAATTTTTTTGTCAGATGCGGGAGCGGCAGGCTTCGGCTTGACTTTTGCGTGGTAATCTGCATAAGTCAGCGGGGAATTTTTGCTTACTTTGAATGCGTCGTCAATCTCGGCTATAAACAATGTGTGGCTTCCTAAATCAATGCTGTCAACAACACGACAGGTCAGCACCGCGCAAGCCTGTTCCGTTAGATAAGGCGCGCCGTTTTTGTCAGTGGGCAGATTTAATCCCGCAAATTTATCGGTATCTCTTGCGGAGTGCATACCGAACCTTTCAATTAGTTCATAAGTGCAGGTGCTGTCGAGAATACTCAGTGAAAACACCTTGCTCATCTTAATCATCATACAGGTAATGTTTGAGTTTAAACATGAAATCGCTATTCTGTCGGGTGAAGACGCCGCCTGAATTGCCGTATTTGTAATGCAGGCGTTTATTTTTTCTCCGTTTTTTGTTGACAGAAAAAACACCCCGTAAGAAAGACTGAAAAGGGCGGTTTTATCCATACTGTTTTCTCCTTTTTTATTTTTAAATCTCAATCTCGTCTCCGCAGGAAATATAATGAATGTTATTGTGCTTTGCGCTTAAATATTTAAAGGCTTTTGTTCCCGTGCAGTGGCAGGTGTAAAACTCAACATTGCCAAAATCGCAAAGAAAATCCGAAAGTGCTTTTAACTGACTGTCAGGAACAGTTTTTCTGTTTACGGGGTTGTAAATATGAAATCCGCCTATACAGTATGGCGGCACTGAGCCGGGAACACTTTTAAGAATATTCACAACGCCCGAATGGCCGCATCCCGTAATCAGAATATTCTTTTTCCCTTTTATGAGCAGGTTTTGTTCGTGCCTGAAATCATCGGGCTTTTTACCTGTCAGCAGCGCCTTGTTGGCGTCCGAGTAAAAAGTGCCGCAAGCCTTTGAAACAAACAGTGAAAGCTCGCCGTCGATTATATAATCGCCCTCAATTAAAATAACACTCGGGTTGCTCATAAGACTTTTGTCAAGACCAATGTTTATTTTTAATAATCCTGCTTTTGAAAAATGAGGCTCAAAAGCTGTTTTTTGAATGTAAACTTTCGCGTCGGAGTTAAGTTTAAGAAAAGCCTTGAGTGCTCCTCCATGGTCATAATGCCCGTGTGAAATAATAACGGTGTCAACAGCTCGCAAATCGATATTTTTCTTTTTTGCGTTATCAAATATTGTGCCGTTCGGTCCTAAATCAAAAAGAAGTTTATGTTTTGGAGTTTCAATATAAAACGACAGTCCGTGAACAGGTTTGAGGTTACTGTTTGAAGTGTTCTCAACAAGAACTGTTATTTTTATATCATTCATCTTCTTTCGCAACTTCCATCATAATCGCGCATTCCATACGCTTTTTGAAAAGCTCGCAACCGTATTCATAAACTCCGTTTATACTGCCTGTCGCGTGGTATGAATTTGCCGCGCAGCCCCCCGAACAATAAAGCCTTGCCCAGCAGTTTTTGCATTCCTCGCGTGAATAAACATTACACGAAGCGAACCCGGAACGGATTTCATCATTGGTTATTCCGTCAAAGACATTTCCCATAAGATATTTTTTGTCGCCCACAAACTGGTGGCAGGGGTACAGGTCGCCTGCAGGAGTTACCGCCATATATTCCGTGCCCGAACCGCAGCCGGAAATCCTTTTGTAGATACACGGTCCCGACTTTAAGTCAATCATATAATGGTAGAATGTAAAACCGTTGCCGGCTTTTCTTCGCTTTATCATCTCTTTCGCGAGAATTTCATACTGTTCAAGCAGTACGGGCAGGTCATCACGGGTCAGAGCGTACGGCTCATCCGGCTTGCACACAACAGGCTCCATTGACAGTTCCGAAAAACCCATATCCGCCATATGAAAAATATCATTTGTAAAATCCGTGTTGGCGTGGGTGAATGTTCCTCTCATATAATAGCCTTTTCCGCCGCGAGCCTCAACAAGTTTTTTGAATTTAGGCACAATCAGATCATAGGAACCTCCGCCGGTGGGAGTCGGTCTTTTTGCGTCGTGGATTTCTTTTCTTCCGTCAAGTGAAAGCACAACATTGTGACATTCTCTGTTGCAAAAATCTATAACATCATCGTCAATCAGAACACCGTTTGTTGTTAATGTGAAACGGAAATTCTTGCCGTAATCTTTTTCAACGCTTCTCGCGTATTCAACAAGCTGTTTTATTACCTTAAAATTCAGCAGAGGCTCGCCGCCGAAAAAGTCAACCTCAAGGTTTGTTCTTGTGCCCGAGTTTTCAATCAGAAAGTCAAGCGCCCTTTTGCCTACTTCAAAACTCATAAGCGCGCTTTGGCCGTGATATTTACCCTGAGCCGCAAAACAGTATTCGCAGTTTAGGTTGCAGGCGTGCGAAATATGCAGGCAGAGTGCCTTCACAACGGGATTGCGCATTTTTAAGTTGAAAGCCTGCCCCTCATATAAATCTTTGGTAAAAAGCTTTTTTTCATCTTTCAAAGATTGAATATCGTCAAGCAGATCGTTTATCTCCTGCTTTGTTATATCCGGCTCGCCTGAGTATTTTTCAAGAAGGGCTTCGGTAATTTCCTCACGCGTTTTGAGCTCAAACATTGAAATGGCGTCATAAGCCACATTGTCAACGCTGTGAACAGAGCCCGACGCGGTGTCAATAACTATATTATATCCGTTTAATTTATATTGATGAATCATATTGTTCTCCGAGAGAAAAGCCCGCCGGCCGAGTGTTCCCACGGCAGACGGGCAAAATCTTTATTACTCAGTTCTTATTCTCGCATTTCTGGTTTGCTACGCCGCAGGAGGTTTTGCAAGCCGACTGGCAGGAAGTCTGGCACTCGCCGCATCCGCCTTTAACGGCGCTTTTTGAAAGGTCGCGAGTTTCAATGGTCTTTATTCTGTTTGTTTTTTTCATAACGAACTCCTTGATAATAGAATTGTGAGTTTTCTCACTTGATTACATTTTTATTATATCACGGCAAATTTATTATGTCAATTAAATGAGGACTTTAACTTTTGAAATATTGTCGCAACCGGCCGATGAACATTTTGTGCCCGATTTTTCAAGTGAATTAATACAGTCAATTATCTCTTTTGTGAACAGTTCTCCCGGTGCGATTATCGGTATTCCAGGAGGGTAGGCGTAAATATATTGCGTTGATATTCTTCCGACGGAATCCTTCAACGGTATATATTCTCCGCTTCCGCGTGCCGCCTGAAACAAACTCATTTTTATTCCGGGCACAGGGTATTTTATTGTTTGGGTTGCAAATTTTTCATTTTTATTAAGGCTGCCGTCAATCTCAATTAAGGCGTTCGCGAGCCTTTGAAGTGATTTGTCGTTATCGCAAACGGATGTAACGCAAATAACATAATTACCGTATGCTGCCTCAACCTCTGTTCCGAAATCTTTTCTCAGCTTTTCGGCAATCTCATTTCCAGTAATTCCGGCGTTAATGCCGGAAATTACGATTTTGCTCCTGTCATAATCAAAACAGCTTAGCTTAGCGCGATGTGCGTATATTTCAAGATTCTTCAGGCCGGAAACACTTTTGTAAAAATTGTTCAGAGAGGTTTTATAGCTTGAAAAAATTTCGTTGCTTTTATCTTCGAGCAAACTTACGCATCTGTCAATTGAGGCGAGCAGAACATAAGAAGGGGATGATGTCTCAAAAATATCAAGTGCATTTTCAATTTTGTCGAATATATTTATATTTTTGATGAAAAGGACTGCCGTCTGTGTAAGAGCGGGCAGAGTTTTGTGCAGCGATTCAACTGCCGCGTCCGCTCCCTGTGATAAACTGTCCGGCGCAAAACCGTCGCAAAAACCAAGGTGAGCCCCGTGCGCTGAGTCAACAAACAGCTTTACTCCGCGGCGGTGAACAACATCGCTTATACCTTTAATGTCGCTTATTACACCTTCGTATGTAGGGGATGTAACAACAACAAGCGATGCGTCGGGATTATCAATCAAGGCTTTTTCAACGCTTTCCGGCGTTATGCTCAGAAAAAAACCGTCTTTATCTGTTGCCGGAAAAATATATTTTACATTAAGATCGCGAATTTCACAGGCGTGATAAACAGCCTTGTGGCATCCTCTTGCAATTACAACAGTGTCGCCCGGTTTTGTCAATGCGTAAACCGTCGCGAGAATACCGAGCGTTGAACCTCCGACAAGAGGAAAAGCACAACCGGCGTTTCGCAAAGCGGCGCATCTGTCAGCAAGGTCTTTGAGAATACCCTGCCTGTTGTGCAGATTATCAAACCCATCAATTTCGGTTATATCGATTTTGTAAGGCAGAACACCGTCAAAACTTTGCCTTTTGTGGCCGGGCATATGCATCGGCAGAATATCACGCCCGGAATATTCAAGAAGATTATCAAAAAGTGACATTTCAATCTATCCCTCAAGAGATTTCAGAGTTATATTGAGATGTTTTTGCAACCGGTCAAGTTTGCCTGAGTCAAGAGCCGGCGTGCCCTTAAGCGAATTTTCAATATTCAGATTTTCATATTTGAAAAAACCCATTGTGTGAAAAGGCAGAAGTTCATATTTTTCAAAAATCAATCCGTTTTCAACAACATATTGCGCGTATTTTTCAATGTCCGCCTTTGTGTTATTTATTCCGGGAACAATAACCGTTCTCAGCACAAGCCGTTTACCTTTTTCAGCGCAGTATTTTCCCATCGCTATCGGTTTTTTTATGTCTCCGCCTGTATATTTCTTGTATTCGGAGGAGTCATAGAATTTTATGTCGAGAATTATCATATCCGCGTTGCCAACGGCATTTCTGACATTTTTGTTTAGTTCAACACTTCCCGATGTATCAATACAGTAACCTATATTTTCACTTTTCAGCATAGGGTATATCTCATTGATAAATTCAGCGTTCAGCAACGGCTCTCCGCCTGAAAATGTTACGCCTCCGCCGTTTTTAAAATATGGCTTATACCGTTTAATTTTGTTAAAAACCTCTTCGGCGGTCATACTTTTGCCGGAGGAGTGCCAAGTGTCGGGGTTATGGCAATAAGCGCATCTCAACGGGCAGCCTGTAAAAAAAACGGCGTATCTTATTCCCTCACCGTCAACGGCGGCAAAAGATTCAAATGAGTGTATATCAGCCATTATTACATTGCGTGGTGGAATGTGCGCGCGATAACTTCTTCCTGCTTGTCTCTTGTAAGTTTGTTGAAATTTACTGCGTATCCCGAAACCCTTATTGTTAATGAAGGGTAAAGAGTCGGGTCGTTCATCGCGGCAACGAGTTTTTCTCTGTTAAGAACATTAACATTGAGGTGATGAGCGTCCTGCAGAAAATAACCGTCAAGCATCGTGACAAGGTGAGAAATTCTGTCATCCTCATTTTTCCCCAAAGCGTCGGGAGTGATGGAGAATGTGTTTGATATACCGTCTCTGCAGCAGGCGTAATCAAGTTTTGCCACGGAGTTGAGCGATGCCAAAGCGCCTTCCGCGTCTCGGCCGTGCATCGGGTTGGCGCCAGGCGCGAACGGTTCTCCTGCTTTTCTTCCGTCGGGTGTGGAACCTGTTTTTCTGCCATACATAACATTTGATGTAATTGTAAGAATTGAAAGCGTGTGTTTCGCCCCTCTGTACGCGGGTGTTTTGCAAAGTTCGCGGTAGAAATATTCAATCAGGTCTTTACCGATAAGGTCAACTCTGTCATCGTCATTGCCGTATTTCGGAAAATCACCTTTGATTTCAAAATCCGTAATCAGTCCGCGATCATCTCTCAGAGGATAAACCTTTGCGTGCTTTATTGCCGAGAGCGAATCAACCGCAACCGAGAAGCCGGAAACGCCGAAAGCCATAAGTCTCT
>ONON01000179.1 GCA_900319455.1 uncultured Eubacteriales bacterium | reverse complement strand
GCGGAGAAAAAGGGCATAGCTTATATTGCGGCGGATTTTGACACGGCACCCGATACTTCAAAGCTCGAAAGCATTGACGGTGTTATAAGGGTAAGAGTTATAGGCTGATATAAGCAAAAGAGGTATGCGGTTGCATGCCTCTTTTTATATACGCATTTTGCAAGTAATTTTTCATATTTTATAGGTGTAATGCACCGCCGAAAATGCAGGGCACGGATACATCCGTGCCGAAACAAGTTTATTCAAGGTGTGATAAAATGTTCCGTGCCGAAATGTTTATAATAAACGGAAGAGAAGTGGGCTGGTTTTCGTGTGAAAAAGAAGATATAATAAAAGCCGGAACAAAAATCGGAATTAACGGTGAAATATATTCGGTTGAAATATGTAATTGCAAAATGGCTTGTTTTGCTCCGGGAAGGTTTTCATACGGATTTGCCCTTGACAGACCGACAGGTATTACAGGATTGTTTGAATTTGAAATAATTGAATATTAAAATTAAAAACGGGACTCGCCCAAGCAAGTCCCGTTATTTTTATATCATTTTCAACTGTAAAGCGCTTGCAAACTCAGGTTCAGCTTTGCGTCTTCATACTGTGTAAAACCGTCAACATTGCGAGTGATTTCCGCGTCATAGGTTGCCCTGCTCTGTTCAAGGCTTACCTGCTTTTCGCGGCAGGCGATAACATCACTGTCATTTTTCCACGCGCTCAGAGCGAACATATTGCGCGCCGTTTTGTAGCAGAGGTCTTTGTATTCGGTTACACCGAGCTGTGAGGAGTCGAAGTTTTGCGAGTTGGCGTAAGCCCTGCCGGCGTAGTTGTAGGCGGTTGAAGCGCAGGCGCGGCTGTCCTCCGGGGTTTCGGCGTCAAGAGCAAGGCGAAAGTTGCGCTGAGCAAGTTCAAGGTCGGAGCTGACGGCTTTGTACAGCTTGTAAACCTCAAAATACTGCTCAAACTGCTCACAGGCGGAAATGTAGTGGCTCAGGTAGCGTGAAAGCACATCGCCGCCCCTTACCTTATCAAGCGAATACAACACGGAAATCTCACGGAATTTTTCGAGACTGAGCCTTGCGGATTTTGAAAAATCGGGCTCACTGCCGCCGAAAACGGTGTTGTAAGCGGCAAGCGCCATTCCGCTTATAAGGCGCTCAAGGTTCGCGGAGGGCAACTTTTTCACAATGTAGTTCACAGCCTCAAAATTGCTTTCGGAGGCATAGGTTTCAATCTGAGCCTCAAGGCCGGAGCGCAGAACGGAAATGTCCGCCGAGGGCTGTTTTTCGAGAATATATTGTGCGGCGTCGGCGGCGGCGCGGTAATCACCGTTCCACAAAGCCTTTGAGGCGCAGGCGGCAAGCTTTGATGAGTAATCCTCAAAACGGAAGTTTTCAAACTCATTCTCAAGGGTTTCCGTCATTTCGCAGGCGGTTTTGATATAGCCCTTGTCAAGGTATTCGCCGTATTTTTTCAGCAGGGAGTTTTCAATCTTTTTGCCGAAAAACAGCCTGCCTACAGGGTTGAGGGATTCATATTCGCTGAGAGCTTCGCTTATTTTTCCGGCGGAAATATCATCCGTAACGGTGTTGCAGTTTATTGCCGAAAAGATAATGACCGCGCCGATAATAAGAATTATTCCGAGAAACACAACGGCAACGGCCGCGCCCGCGCCGGAGCGGGAGCCGGAACGCTTTAACTCTTTTTCATTCATACGGCAAATCTCCCTGTTGAATTTTTTGAGTTTTATGTTATTATAATATTATCTCAAAAAAATAAAAATATCAAGGATTTTGAAAAATGAAAAAAACAGTTTTAAAAATCGTTTGCCTCACCCTTTCGCTTGTATTTGTTGCCGTCTGCTTCACGGGCTGCGGCGGTAAAACAGAGAGCGACACAACGGCAAACACAAATTCTGATGCCTATGTAAGCGCTTACGACGGCACTCACCCGCAGGTTGTTTTCACAATGGAGAACGGCGAAACCTTCACAATGGAGCTTTACCCCGAATACGCCCCGCGCTCGGTAGATAACTTTGTAAGCCTTGTCAAAGAGGGATTTTATGACGGGCTTACCTTCCACAGGGTTATTGATAATTTTATGGCTCAGGGCGGTATGTCGCAGACCGCCGATGTTCCGAGCATTTACGGCGAATTCGCCTCAAACGGCTTTTC
>ONON01000042.1 GCA_900319455.1 uncultured Eubacteriales bacterium | reverse complement strand
GGTAACAGAAGTATATTCGGTGTTATATTGCTGACAGTCAAGAGCATATTCGCTAATAACAAGTATTCTGCCTTCTTCTTTGGCAAGCACACGCCATTTAATATCTTCCTTGCCGTTTGAAGTGTTGTTATCCTGTTCATATCTACCAAATAAAATGTGATCGCCCACTTTAGCGGATTGAAATGGTTTTATTATTTCCCATATTTTTTCACCGTATTTTTTAATATAACATTCTTCAAGTTTACTGTCTGCATCTTTATATTCGGGAATCTGTTTCAGCAAAGCGATTGCAGCATCATACTTCTCTTTTTCAGCATAAGAAACAGCCCTATCATATTTGCTATCGTTAATTGTGTCACTTTCACCGAGTTTATCGAGCATAAAGTATGCTTCATCATAATTACCAGCGTCGAGCTGTGCCATAGCTTTCTTAAGATTGTTCTGAGGAATTATAGCAGTTATCAAAATGATTAGGAAAACAATTAGAGCCACTGCACTCGGGCATACAATTAAAGTAATCCTCTTTTTTCTCGCCTTTGCCTTTTCGGCGGCTATACGGGCTTCCTCGGCTTTGCGTTTGCGCTCTGCCTCCGCTTTTTCTTCGGCAATTTTCAATCTTTCAATTTCGGCATTGCATTTGTCAATCTTCGCGCGGCTGTCTTTCCAGTCGATAATGGATTCAAAAAGCTTTATTGCCTCTTTTTTTCTTTCAATTTCAAATGACGGAGTTCCGGTTTTTTCTATAAGAATTAAAGCGTCATTATATATTTTTTCTTTTTGAACTCTGAGATTTGCCTGTTTGACCTTTTTCCCCAGCTCGTCACTGTATTTGATGATTTTGATGTAATTCTCATTTTGATAAAAAGGTTCAGAGAGTTTTTCCAAATCGTTTATATTTCTTAAATTATAATCAATCAGTAATTTGCACAGATAAGCCTCGGCGCATTCCGGGTCAAGGTCCAAAACCCTTTCGCTGTATTCCAACGCCTGCTCACGCTTGCCTTCCTCAACAAACATAAGCATTCTTTTAATAAGGTTTGTTTTTTCCTGCGAATTGCCGCCGTAGATGTTTACAACAGAATCGGAAATATTGTTCACTGTATTAAAGTTGTTTATTGCTTTTTGAACAATAAAAGGCGTTTTGCAAAACTCGCATATCGCGGCGTCGTGAGTTGAATCCACCTTTAAAACGGCACCGCAATTTGTGCATTTACATTCGACAATAGGCATACGGTTTTCCCCCATTTTAGTGTATCAGAACGAAACAAGGCTTAACGCTATCAGGTATTGCGCGAGATAATAGGTTACGTGGTTTGTGATTATATCAACGGGGCGCGACCTGCCATTGCCGAAATATGTGCCGCTGAGAATAAAATCGGAAACGGTGAACAGAACACTCGCGGCGAGCATCTTGTTGACGCAGCGGCTTCTGAAGCCGCACATAATTGCCATTGAGAGCGAAACGGCAACAAACGAGAAAAGCAGAGCCGTATAAATAACTGTAATTATTTTATATTCGCCGTATTTCAGTTTCAATAAATCCTCGCCGAAATAATTGAGCACGGCAATAACAACAGCCGCGGCAAATGGTATAATAAGATAAAGCGGGTGACCGGGCGCGTAAAAATTCCTGATAAGAAACGCGTCATAAAAAATGTGCCCCGCCGCGAAAACGCAAAAACCGGCGTAGGTGTAAACCCTGCCGCTCTCAGGATGAGCGAACTTCTGGTCAAGCCATATATCGCCCAAAAGCCCGAAAACCAGACCCACGCAAACAAGAATGGCGGACCTGTTGGCGCCGTTGAAAAAAGCGTTGAAGGCAACAAGAATAAAGCCGATTGACGCTGCGGATTTTATAATCGCGGCAAACGCGCTTGCGCCCTTACTCACTCTGATTTTTAAAAACACCGCAAGCATAGCCAGACCGGCGACGGTAAAAATATAAGATAATATCACCCTGTTTATCTCCTTTAATTGTATTATTCGCAACTGTTTACTTTTTTATTATATTATTTTTAATGTTATTCAGTCAACAGTTTTTTGTATTTTTTATCAAAAACCAAATTATTGTTTTCAACTGTTTTGTTAATTGTAAACAAATTGTGTATTTAAAAAAGATTTCTTGATATTTCAAAACAATAATGTTAATATAAAATTGAAGAAAGATAAACAATAATGTGAGAAGGGGGAATAAACATGACAGCGGTATTCAAACAGTCAAAGGCAAAAGGCAAAATCAAAGCACCCTCCTCACGAAGTATTGCGCACCGTCTTATTCTCTATGCCGGGCTTTGCGAGGAAGAAAGCGTTATAAGAAATGTCGCGTTTTCTCCCGATATTACGGCAACAATAGACTGCCTTAAAACTCTCGGCGCGGTTTGCAGCATTGACGGCAGCACAATACGCATAAAAGGGGTTAACGCCTCTCAACGGAAAAAGCCCGTTACATTTGATTGCAAAAGCTTTAACAGCACTCTCGGTTTTATGCTTCCGATCGCAATGGCATCCGCCAAAAAAGCGGTTTTTGAAGGTGATGAAAAACTGTTTGAAAAATCGCATGACGCCTGCCGCAAGGTTTGTGAAGCGCAAAAAATCAAATTCAAAAAAACATCTTCCAAAATTGTTATTCACGGCAGATTAAAGCCGGGCGATTACAGCATACTCGGCTCCGAATCAAGCCATTTTATCAGCGGCCTTATTTACTCGCTCGCCTCACAGGAGGGCAGAAGCCGCATTTTTATCGCTCCGCCCATTGATGGTAAAAACTACATTGACAACACCGTAAAAGTGCTTGCCAAACACGGCGTTGAGGTTGAGTGGGGCGGCCTTTCGATGATTGACATACACGGCAAAAAATTCAAACCTCTCGACACGGAGATTGAAGGCGACTGGTCCGCCTCGGCGTATTTTGACGCGCTGAACACTGTAGGAGGAGAAGTTGAAATCGAGGGTCTGCTCAGCGACAGCGTTCAGGCGGATAAAATCTACCCCGAACTTTTCAGGCAGCTTCGTGAAGATGAAAGCCCCGAAATTGACCTGACAAACCACCCGGATTCGGCCCCCGCCCTGTTTGTGTACGCGGCGCTTAACAGGGGTGCTATTTTCAGAGGGCTCTCCCGCTTTAAACCAAAAGAAAAGCTGTGCCTTGAAAAGCTTGCGAAAGAGCTTTCCAAACTCAATGTGTTCCTTGCGCTCGGTGAGGAAACCGCAATTATCAACCGCTCGCTTATTAAGCCGTCATCCGTTGCGCTTAACAGCAACGGCGACCACAGGGCGGCTATGGCGCTTTCGATTCTGCTGACTGTTACGGGCGGCTCCTTAGAAGGCGCGGAGGTTGTAAACGATTCTGTTCCTCAATTTTTTGACCTGCTCAAATCGCTCGGCGTTGATTTCAAAATGAAATAAAACGCAATCCTTCGTTTAACGGCAGGCAGGCACAAACCGATCAGCGCAGTTTTAAACTGAAAACCTTTAACATTAACCGCCCCTGCATACTCTTAACGGTATGCGGGGGCTTGACTTATGGTTTATTACTTATACACACATCATTGTTTAACCGGCAGAATAAGCGCCATATTAACGCCTTCGCAGAAAAAGCAATTATCTTTTTATTTAAAATTTTTATATAAATAAAAATACATCTTGGCAAAACAAAAGATTTTTTGTAAAATAAATGCAGGCGCTGATTAAACGGCTTTGACCTCGCGAAAAACCGAAACCGCTTTCAGTCAAGGAGATGTAAAAAAATGAAAAAAATAATTGCGTTGCTGCTTACTTTAACTATGTTAATGACAGTCTGCGTCACAGGCTCGGCTGACGGTCAGAATGAAAACACATACGGCGCGTACAAGCATGTTTTTATAATAGGCATTGACGGAGCCGGAACTTTTTTTGAAAAAGATTATATGACCGAATTTCACCGTATTTTTGACAACGGCACGGTCAAATACGGGGCTCGCACCGAAACCAAAACCGACAGCGGCCCTAACTGGACAAGCATCCTCACCGGTGTTTCATATTTTAAGCACGGTGCCGAGAACGGAGTTGTTTCCGGCACTCAGGAACGCGTTTTCAAAAAGTACCCGTCGATTTTCAGTGTTGTTCATGACGCGATGCCGGATGCGGAGCTGGCTTCCATCGTCAACTGGGGGGCTGTAAATATCGGCATAGTTGAAGATGAAATCGGTGTTACTGAAATTTCAATCGGCCCCGATGACGCTACGGTTGAGGCAATAGTTAATTATTTTAACGAAGGGCATTCACCGGCGCTTTTCTTCACTCAGCTTGACGAGGTTGACGCGGCGGGTCACGGTTTCGGCAGTTCATCTGCCGAATATGAAAAAGCAATGAAGGAAGCTGACGAAAGAATCGGCATAATATATGACTGCCTTGAAGAAAACGGTCTGCTTGAAGACGGGCTGTTTATTGTAACGGCCGACCACGGCCACAAAGAAACAGGCGGCCACGGCAGATTTTCAAAACTTGAGTCTTATTCCACAATAGCCGTCGCGGGGAAGACTGTTGTTTCAGGCGGCAGTATGGATAATGATGTTAAATTGCGCGATATTGCCGCCATCTCTCTTTACGCGCTCGGTGTAGAGCCGACTGAATGGAGCTTTACCGCGCGTGTTCCCGGCAATCTTTTTAAGGATGTAAGCGGTCAGGCACGCCCATATTACAGGGATATAACAGACTTTATCTGCGGAGGGATAATGTGGATTTACACTAACCTCGGTCATCCTCTTGACGAGTTCTTTTAATTAAAAAGGCAGAATCGCTCACCGTTGCTCAGCAATCCGCTGTGAGCGGTTAATTGCAATAATAAAAATATCAGCCGGGCAGATGATGTATCATTTGCCCGGCCGGTTTATTGTGTTTTGTTTTTCAAGGTTGTGTCCGCCAAAGGGCAGTCACTCGTAAAACAGTAATGCCTCAAAGAGCGACCTTCGCACATCTTTGCAGGTATTCCTCTTCGGAATACGGAAAGT
>ONON01000049.1 GCA_900319455.1 uncultured Eubacteriales bacterium | reverse complement strand
GGGCAATGTTCGGCAAAAGCGGAGCGGATGACAGCGACACCGACAGGCTCGCCAACTTGCCCAGACAGGTTGAAGGGGTGCTGGTCGGAGTTACCCTTAAAGAGCAGAAAGACGGTTCGTTCAAAGCGTCTTTGCGCACCCACGGCGATGTTGACGCCTCAGCTATATGCGGCAGGCTCGGCGGAGGCGGCCATAAGGGCGCGGCGGGAGTAACGCTGACGCTGCCGCTTGCGCAGTGCGTTTCGCGCCTTGTTGAAGAAATCGAAAAAGAGATAGGAGATTAAATGATGAACAGAACAGTTAAAGCGTTTACATTTGTTCTCGCCCTGTTAATGATGCTCACGGCTGCCGTAATGCCTTTCGGCGCGGCACAGGCGTCATTTTCACCGGATGCTTATTCCACAATCGTCACCGCGTCTGATTTTCAGACTGATGACGCAGCGGCGTACAACAGGTTCGCAACCGTACTCGGCAATATGAAAAAAGACGGTATGCCTACGCCGCACTCCGTTCTGGTCGGCGGTGATTATACAAAAATACTGTTTGATATTGCTGCTCCGGGCGTGGTGCTTATCAAGAACCGTTATTTAAGCGTTTATCCCGACGCAAATCCGAACAGCGTAGTTTGTATTCAGGGCAACCACGACAACCCTTCGCCCGCTTTCGCGAAAACCGGGCTTTATGATATGGGCACATACTCGCTTTACTGCATAAACGAGGATTCCTTCCCCTGGCTCCAGTATTTAAGAAATGAAAGCACGGTTAAAAAGACAGCGTCCGATCTTGAAGCAACACTTAAAACCCTGAAAGATAAGGGTGACACAAGGCCTGTTATTGTTCTTACCCATGTTCCGCTTCATCACACAACAAGAGCGGGCGGCGGCGACAATCTTTACGCGTCATACATTTTCAATGTGCTCAACAACGCGGCAAAAGAGATGGATATAATCTTCCTTTTCGGCCACAACCACTCATCAGCTTATGATGATTATATAGGCGGAGCGGCCAATTTCCTTAAAGCGGGTGACACAATCCGCATACCGGACCCCGCGAAAAGAAGTGAAGACACCTACAAAGAAGAAATTCTCAATTTCACTTACACAAACTGCGGCTACATCGGTTATTCGGGTAACACGGATTCCTCCACATCAACAAGCAAATTGACCGCCACGGCAATAGAACTTTGCGCAGACAGAATTAATTTTGTGCGCTACGGCGAAGACGGACTGTTTTCAACCGAAAGCGTTAAAAGGCTGAACGAAGCGGGCGGCAGTGCCGACACCGGCGCTTCATTTGAAAGCCCCGTTGTTGAAAACGAGAGCAGATGGAAAACAAGCGAGCGCTTCTGGTCGTTTGTTCTGAAAATTCTCTCAATGCTGGGCTTTATAGAGTTTTAAAAAATATGAACGGGATTGCAAAAGCCGCAATCCCGTTCTTTTAATGTGCAGATTATATTAAAGATTGTTGTTATTGAAAAAATCAAGGTCATTCATATAGGCTCCGGAAACCGTTTTCAGATAGTCAACATAGGTGAGATAAGCGTAGTAGGTTTTGCCTCCGCTTACCTTTTTTGCCTCAATAGTGCAAAAACTGCCATGCTCGTTGGAGCCTTCTTTTTCGCTCAGAATAAATCCGGCGTCGGCAAGCTCAGTCACATATTCATCAAACATATTAAAATCAACGCCCACAAAAAACGCGTTTTCGTTGCAGTTGCAAATCCATTTATAAGAGTCGATATTGCCGTAATCCGTAACTTCCGTGCCGTTGTTTTTATAAACCGATATTTTGCATTGACCGAGGCTCGGAGCGTTAAATACGGGGAAGTGTTTCGCGACCTCCGGCGGAAATTCAAATATGTTTTCATAAACATCCAGCGACACGGTGTAGATCAGTTTCTCACTGTCGTAATCGCATTCGGAAAAAGCGCATATATATTCGCGGTTGCTCCAATAGCCCTGAATCCACCTGTTCTGCCCGTTGTTTTCTTCTCCGGTTTGTTCTTCCTCACTGTATTCTTCGCATCCTCCCGTCCATCCTTTGCCGCGCAGCAGAATGTTCAGCTCATTAAACGCGGAAAAATCGCCTGCGAGGCGCAGACGGATAAAATCGGTTTTGTAGCCGTAGGTTTCTTCATCCGCGAAAAACCTTGACTGGGTTTTGCAGGTGATTGCCGCCGGCAGCTTGTCGGGAAAACCGGCAGGCATCATTTCGGGCATAAAACCGTTTGCCTTGACTTTATCGCTCAGTTGTACGGTTGTAATCTCCTGAACGGTTGTGCCCTGCGTTTCAGTTTCGGAACTCCCTTTTTTTGAACAGGATGCCGCGAAAAACGCAATCAGAACACAAAGAATAAAAGAAAATACCCTCTTAAAATAATCGCAGCGCTTCATAAGAACTCCCCTGAATTTGTGTTGATTACATTTTAACTTTAAGAGGCTTAATTGTCAAATGCCTTGCTTTATTGACAAAAATATATATAAAAGGTAAAATATCACTATTATATTTAAAGAATTGAGAGATGATTACTATTTTTAAATCGGCGTATTTTCCTATAGGTGTAGGCACCTATCACCTTGAAACGGCTCAGGCTGAATTTGAAAAATCGGTAAAAATGCTTAAAAGCATTGATGAAAACATCACCGTTCCCGATGAAATGCTTCTGAGCGTTGACAGGCTTATTGAATACATAAACGGCGTTGAAGCTGATTTGGCAATCGTTCAGAACATAACATTCGCCAACGCCGCCTATGTCAGCGAAATTCTGCGCAGACTAAGCTGCCCGGTTGTTCTGTGGACTTTGCGCGAGCCGAAGGCAGACGGCACAAGGTTGCGCCTTAATTCGCTCACCGGCGCGTTCTCCGCGGCGAATACTCTCAAAGCGTTTCAAAGGCCTTTTGAGTATGTTTTGGGGGCGCCCGAAGAGGAAAAAACAAAAAATCTTATATCGGCGGCAGTTTCGGCCGCAAAGGTCAAAAAGGCTATGCGCTCACTTAATTTGCTTCAGGTCGGGCATACTCCGCAGGGCTTCGGCTTCGGCAGGGCGCTGGATTCCGAAATGCTGAGAATTTTCGGAGTAAACACCGTTTCGATAGAAGCAAGAGAACTTATTGAACAGGCAAAAGCCTTTACGGATGACGACATTGCGTCCTATCTTGCCGACGCAAAAAAGAGGATATGCGGGCTTGACGGCATTAACGGTAAAAATGTTTCGGATTTCGCGAAGCTCTATAAGGCTTATGACGAATATGTCAAGGCTAACAACATAGGTGCGCTCGCGTCAAGGTGCTGGCCGGATTTCTTCACATCCTTCGGTACTCCGGTGTGCTCCGTGCTCGGCATTCTCAATGATCTCGGCGTGGCAAGCGCCTGCGAGGCGGATTCTTACGGTGCGCTTTCAATGTATATATGCTCATATCTTACGGGCAAAAGCGCGTTTTTCGGCGACCCCGTAGCTGTTGATGAGGATGAAAACACCGTTACATTCTGGCACTGCGGAATGGCTCCCTGCTCACTCGCAAGAGAAGACACCGGTGCCTGCGCGGGAGTTCATTGCAACCGTAAAATAGGCCCTACTCTTGAATTCGGGTGCAAAGAGCAGGATGAAGTCACAGTTTTTCGCATCGGCAGAAAGCCCGACGGAACATTCCGCTTCTTTATTGCCGGCGGCAGCGCCCCGGACAAGGGCAAACAGTATTACGGCACATCTCTGGTTGTCAAAACCGCGAACAGCGCTCCCGAAATAATAAACTCCGCAGTTAAAAACGGCTGGGAGCCGCATTTTGCCGTGGCGATGGGCAACATTTCAAAAACGCTTGAAATTCTGGCGGAAATGCTTGGCATTGAGGTGTGCAAATTCTGATGCTTCGACATATTGTTTTTGAAGTTGTTGTTCTGCTTACCAACATAATGCAGTGCATAACGGGTTTTGCAGGCACGGTTCTCGCAATGCCGTTTTCCGTTATGCTTGAGGGCTATGATGTGGCAAGGCCGGTGCTGAATGTTCTCGGTGTCGCCGCTTCACTGTTTATTGTTATCAAAGAATATAAGCACATAAATGTGAAAGAGTTCCGCAAAATGGCGGGCGTAATGCTGCTCGGAATAATCGGCGGGCTCTATCTCAAAGAGCTCGTTTCCGGCAACCCGGCGGTTATTTACAAAGTGCTCGGCACAATAGTTGTTGCTTTTTCAATAATCAGCGCCGTACGCTTTTTCAGAAAAAAAGAGGGCTCCGCGATTCCCGGCTGGCTCGCCTTCATTTTGCTGATTGTTTCCGGCATTGTTCACGGCCTGTTTGTGTGCGGGGGGCCCGTTCTTGTAACCTACGCCTCAACAAAGCTTAAAGACAATTCCGAGTTCCGTTCAACCGTTTCCGCCGTCTGGCTGGTGCTCAACTCCGTTATCTTTGTTCAGGATATATGGAGCGGAACATTTGTGAAATCAACCGTTTATTTAACCCTTGTAAGTCTCGCGGTGCTGGCGTTGTCGCTTGCTATCGGCAACCTTATATTCAAAAAAATGAGCAGGAATGTTTTTCTTGTGCTCACCTATGTTTTAATGTTCATCAGCGGAATATCTCTGCTTGTAAAATAAAAACCGGAGGCCTTTATGGAAGAAAAAACACTCACACACGGCATAAAATTCAAAGATAAAGTGGGCTATGCCCTCGGCGACGCCGCAGGTCTGCTCACCTTCTCGCTCATCGGCGCTTTTCAAAACAAGTTCTACACCGATGCGCTCGGAATAAGCCCGTCAAAAATAGTTGTTCTTATTCTTATAGCAAGAATATGGGATGCGATTAACGACCCGCTATGGGGCGCGTTTATCCGCAGCCGCAAGCCAAGCCCCAAGGGCCAGTTCAGACCGTGGATTTTGGGCTTTTCAGTTCCGCTCGCTGTTTCCGCGGCGCTTATGTTCCTCAAAATACCGGGCCTCAGTGAGGCAAAATACCTCGTTTACGCTTATGTTACATACATTATGTACGGTATGATGTACACCGCCGTAAATATCCCTTACGGCTCGCTTGCCTCCGTTGTTACCGATGATGAGCTTGAGCGCTCCTCACTGTCAATGTGGCGCTCAATAGGCGCGGGCGTCGGCGGTCTGCCGGGCACTATTATACTGCCTATGATTGTCTATACCGTAACCGGCAAATACGCTAACGGAACGGATATTAAAGCGCTTGATGAAACGAAGCTTTTCTGGTGCGTTCTTATTCTTTCGGTAATCTCGGTTTTTGTTTATTTTCTTCACTATAAGCTCACAAAAGAGCGCATCGCCCCTCAAAAGCACGAAAAGGGCGCGAACAGCGGCGCGATTGTAACAATCAAAGAGCTGCTCAAAAACAGATCATTCGTAACACTCTCGCTTGCTTCAATGCTGCTTATTGCTTTCCAGTTCTATTATCAGTCAACCTACACCTATCTTTTCACCGATTACTACGGCAAACCCGGGCTTTACGCATTTGTTACCATATGCACCTACGGACCTATGGCGATTTTCATTCCGCTTATGAACAAACTCATAAAGAAGTTCGGCAAAAAAGAGCTGTGCGCTGCCGGTATGCTTTTTGCCGCCGCGGTCAATGTCGGGCTCTTTCTTCTGCGCGGCACGGCTCTCGCGCTCAATCCGATGGTTTTTCTCGGATTCACTTTCTTCTCCGGCCTCGGTCAGACCTTCCTTGTGCTTGAAGTGTGGGCACTTGTTATGGATACAATAGATTATTATGAGGTGCGCACCGGCAAACGCGAAGAGGGTATGATTTACGCCGTGTTCTCATTCACCAGAAAATTAGGCCAGACTCTTGCGGGCGTAGGTCTTAACGCCCTGCTTGCCTATATCGGCTATGACGGAGAGCTTTCAAAACAGGGCATAGGTTTAAGTGACGCCGTGCTGGCAAAGCTTTATGATATTTCCACCTTTGTTCCGGCTGTTATGCTCGCGCTTATGGGCGTTATTCTGCTTGTCGGCTATGACCTGTCAAAGAAGAAGCTCCGGACTGTTCACGCCGATCTCGCGGCGATAAGAGAAGCCGAATAAACTCAGCAATCCGTAATCAGCCCCTGTCGGTCAGGCATTATTGCTTTTTGAAAGCCTGCCGTTCCGGGGCTGATTTTTCAAAAAAATTATTATTCGCGCTTACACAATGCACATCCTGTTTTGCCTTGACATTCAGCATACGATGTGATAATTTCATGGCGGTGAATAGTGCGTTTGCTTACAGCCATACAGTTCGCAGGGTTAGTATATCGGTAATACGGACGCTTCCCAAGCGCATGAATGTCACATTAATAAACGCAGTAATATCAAGGGTTGCGGCCCTTGATTTTTTATTTTATGATTTTCTGTCCAATGTTTGTCCAACGCTTATTAAAAAATGTTTTTTTATCCGCTTTTCCGGGCTGAGTATTTATTCACAATTATTTATATTATGTATGTCTTACCGTCGGATATATTTCAACATATTCCGGTTTGCCGGCCAAAATACTTTGCATTTTAAAAATATTAAAACCCATCTTGATTAATGCGAAACCGGCGACAATCTGAG
>ONON01000177.1 GCA_900319455.1 uncultured Eubacteriales bacterium | reverse complement strand
TGGACTTCAAAGCCGCAGAGCAAAACCGGTTCGGTATTCGCTCCCCTTTCAAAGAAAGAGATTGACGAAAATCTCAACGGCGGCATTGTTTCGGCGGTTTTCAGCGATGTAAACTACAGCCTGACCTATCACGACTGTTCATCCGCGGTCACCTACAACCCCGAAACTATGAGAGTTATTTCGGTTGACCAGGTGTGTCATGTTACAATCAGCGGTTCAGGCAAAACGCTGGGCACAACGCTCGCGGTTGAAAAGCAGGAACTTGTAAACTACCTTAAAATCTACGATGTGCAATATTAAATAAAATAAATGTTGAAGGCTTGCGGAGGCAATTCTCCGCGGGCCTTTTTGTTTGACATAAGGTGCGTTTTAATCTATACTGTTATTTATCACATAAGAAACGGGGTAGTCTCATGATAGCGGCAATAGATGTTGATTTATCATACAGCGGAAGATTTCTTTTCAAACATGCGGATATAACCTTCACAAGAGGCAACTGTTACGGAATAATCGGCGCGAACGGCGCGGGCAAATCCACATTTCTCAAAATTCTTTCGGGCGAGCTTGAGCCTACTGGCGGCAAAATCAGCGTAACTCCGGGTGAGAGAATAAGCGTTTTGCGGCAGGATCATTTCGCTTTTGACTCCTGCACCGTTATACGCACGGTTTTGCTCGGCAACAAAAAGCTTTGCGATATTATGGACGCGAAAGAGGAGCTTTATGCCAAAGAGGATTTTACCGAGGAAGACGGCATAAAAATCTCGGAGCTTGAGGAAGAGTTTGCCGAGATGGACGGCTGGAGCGCGGAGAGCGACGCCGAAATTCTGCTGAACGGTCTGGGCGTTACAAACGAGTGGCATGAGAGCCTTATGAGCGAACTGCCGGGCGACCTTAAAGTTAAAGTTCTGCTGGCTCAGGCTCTTTTCGGCTCGCCGGATATTCTGCTGCTTGACGAGCCGACAAACCACCTTGACCTTGAAGCGGTTATGTGGCTTGAAAACTTTCTTATGGACCTTGACAGCACGGTTATTGTCGTTTCGCACGACCGCCATTTTTTAAATACGGTATGCACACATATCGTTGACATAGACTACGGCAAAATGCAGATGTATGTGGGCAACTATGACTTCTGGTTTGAATACACGCAGATGCGCCAGAGACAGCTTCGTGAGCAGAACAAGAAAGACCAGGAAAAGGCGGAGGAACTTAAAAAATTCATCGCGAGGTTCAGCGCAAACGCCTCAAAGCACAAGCAGGCAACCTCACGCAAAAAGCTGCTTGAATCGCTTGATCTTGACGACCTGCCCGTTTCATCGCGGCGCTTTCCCTATGTTGCGTTCAAGCCCGACAGAGAGGTAGGCAACGATGTGCTTTTTGTTGAAAACCTTTCAAAAACCGTGGGCGACAGAAAGGTGCTTGACAATGTCAGTTTTACTGTTCTGCCGCGTGAGAAGGTTGCTTTTGTCGGCACGGACGCAGTTGCGAAAACAACGCTTTTCAAAATCCTCGCAGGCGAGCTTGAGCCCGATGAAGGCACGGTGAAATGGGGCGTTACAACATCCGTTTCATATTTCCCCTCCGACAACTCGGAGTTTTTTGACGGGGTTGAGGATTCGCTGATTGACTGGCTGAGAAAATACTCCGACCTTGTGTTTGAGAGCGATGTGCGTTCGTGGCTGGGCAGAATGATGTTCTCCGGCGATGAGGCGCTTAAAAAAGCGAAAGTTCTCTCGGGCGGCGAAAGGGTGCGCTGTATGCTGTGCAAAATGATGCTTTCGGGCGCGAATGTGCTTATTCTCGACGAGCCGACAAACCACCTTGACCTTGAGTCAATAGCCTCGCTCAACGACGGTCTGATAAAATATCCGCAAACGCTTCTTTTCACCTCGCACGACCACCAGTTTGTGCAGACAATAGCGGACAGGATAATTGACATTTCACCCGACAGCCGCTATGACAAAAAAATCACCTTTGACGAATATCTTGAGGAAAGACGGGCAAATGAACGGTAAAACGCTTTACATAACCGACCTTGACGGCACACTGCTCAACAGCGGCGCCGAGCTGTCGCCCTACGCAAGGCAAAGCCTTAAAACACTTTGCGAAAACGGTATGAACATAAGCGTTGCCACCGCGCGCACCGCGGCGACCGTTCGCGGCCTGCTTGAAGGCACCGGCATAAACACGCCCGTTGTGCTGATGAACGGGGTGTGCGTTTATGACCTGCGAAAAAACAAATATGTAAAAGTCAGCCCGATAAGCAAAGAAGCGAAAGCTGCCGTTGCCGGTGCTGTTCACTCCTGCTCGCTTGCCGGATTTTTCTATGAGATTGACGGCGACAGGCTTTGCACATACTATGAAAGCCTTGCGTCGCCGGGAGCGGTTGACTTTATGCGTGAAAGACAGAAAAAATACGGCAAGGTTTTTATAAAAATCGGCTCTGTCGGTGAAATTCTTGACAGACCTCTGGTTTACTACTCCGTTTCCGACACGCAAAAGAAAACGCTGCCCGCCGCCCGGGCGCTGAGCAAAGTGGACAGTCTGCGCTGTGAATACTATAAAGATATTTATAAAGACGACTGCTTTTACCTTGAAATCTGCGACAAAAACGCCTCCAAAAAAACGGCGGTTGAGTTTCTGAAAAAACAGTACGGCTTTGAAAAGGTTGTAGGCTTCGGCGACAATTACAACGACCTGCCTCTGCTTGAAGCGTGCGACGAGTTTTACGCGGTTAAAAACGCGGTTGATTTAATAAAAGAAAAAGCCGACGGTGTAATCGAAAGCAACACCGCCGACGGCGTAATAAAATTTCTTCTTGAAAAGGGAGCGCGAAAATGAACGGTGCTTTAAAAACAGCGGCGGGAGTTCTCACAGGCTCCGCGGCTTTTCTTATAACAACCGCGGCGGCTTATATGCCTTTTGTTATATATGATTCATATATGAATTACCGCGATGACTGCGATTATCTGCTTATTCTCGGCGGTGATATTATCGGCGCCGACACGCCGAGCCCGCAGCTTTTTGAGCGGATGAAATGCGCCGCCGTTTACCTCAGCGAACACCCGGATGTTATCGCAGTGCCCTGCGGCGGGTGTTTCCGTGAACAACAGAAAAAATCGGAGGCGGAAATAATAGCGGATTACCTGATAAAAGAAGGTATTGAGCCACGCCGGATACTGCTTGAAGACAACTCGACAACCACTTTTGAAAACTTCAGCTTCGGCATTCCGATAATCGAGAAGCACGCGGGAAAAAGCGCAGATAAAATTAAAATCGCTTTTCTTTCATCCTCATATCATATGCACAGGGCGGGTATAATCGCGCGCCGCTCCGGAATAAGGGATGTTTTGCGCGTGTCGGCACCCACGCCGGGAGAAGCGTTCAAAAGATATGTAAGAGAATATTTTGTGGCGTACGAGCTGCTTTACAGGAATGTGACAAACCCGTTTAAAAGGAACAAATGACAAACACCCGTTGTCGGCAAAACAACGGGTGAAAATTTTATCCGAAAAGTGATTTTATCGAATCTATCGTCTGTTCAATCGGGTCATAGCCCATAGCGAAATATTTAAACGCCCAGACCACCGGGCTCCATTTGAAAATCAGCCAGTCGAGCACCGTTACAAGCGCCCTGAGAAAAGCGGGCAGGTCGCGCGTTTGCGGCACAAACACGGGCTCAAATGTTTCACCGTCGCGGTAAACGGTAAACGGCTGTGAGTAGCAGATGCCGTCTTTGCCCGTGATATAAAAACGCAGATACATATAAATATCATCAAGCAGGTCGGCCGAATGAAGGTCAAACTCGGTGTATCCGCCCTCAATGCCGCCGGTGCGGGCAACAACATTGCCTGCCGACACCCATGTTACCGTGTCAAAATTCTCGCCCCATACCTTTATTTTATCGTTTTCCTCGTCAACCTCAATCTTTGTAACAACGGGGGTGGCGTTTGACTGCCAGTCCGTTTCATCGCGGTCATAAACAAACTCACGCTCAATCTCCATCATTCCGTTAAGCTCATAGCCTTTTGTATAGTGTGACACGGCAAACAGCTCGCCGTTGAGCATACAGTCACGAAGCGCCTCGTTAGTCTGCTCCGGCATATAGCAAATGCAGTAAGCGTCGTTAACCGAAACATCGTTGTGCGAATCCGAAAAAGTGAAGGCTGTGGGCACAACCCCGTTGGGAATTGTTTTAAGCAGAATCTGATCATAAAGAATACGGTCGCATCTTGTGTGGTCATCCGTGGCGGAATTTATGCCCATACCCGCGCACGAGCCTTGATTGTCAAGAAAAATTCTCGCGAATTTATTAACATAATATTCGTCAACAAGCTGACCGGTGTGCTCTTCGGAATCTTTTTGCGGGTAAACATATTCGCCCACATGCGCGAGCATTGTTACGCCGCCGTCTTTATTAACCTCCTTAACGGGTGTTTCATAATCGCCGAAAACTCCCGCGTAGCCCTGGCCGTAGGTGCTCCAGTATGAGGTAAGGTGGCAGTCGGCAAACGGAGTTGCCATATTCAGCTCGTTGCCGCCGTAAACATCAAGCAGACCGTTTTTGTGTGTGCGTGTTTCGCTTTGCGCGGTGCCGCCGGTATAAGCTTTGTATTCCTCATCGCTCAGGGGCACAATGGGAACAGCCGCGCCGCCCGTGCGCTCCTTGCGCATTTCGCGCATAATCGGTATTGTCTGCGGAGCGACATTCCAGGCAATGTTTGATGTGCCGTGGTCTGTTATGGCAACAATGTCATAGTCATAATCATAATAGGTTTTAATTGCCTCTTTGATTGTCAGATAGCCGTCGCTTGCGGTGGTGTGGCAGTGGAACTGCGTTTTGTAGCCCTGCCAACTGTCAAAATCAACATTTTCATAAGGGTTTACAATGGTGTAATCCCTGACCGACGCCGCGTTTACTCCGGGCAGCGAAATACAGCCCGCAATAAGAACGCACAGAATAACGCACAGCGCTTTTTTCATTTCTATCACTCCTTTTTTCAATAATAACACGCCGTAATCTGTAAATCAATTATTATTTATATTGTTTATCTTTTGACTGTTTCGCGCGGTTTTATTTGTGTAAGTTGTTATATTGACAATTCCTTTTGCCAAAATTATAATAAAGAAAAACAAGCGAGAGGTGCCGTTATGGAGACTGTAATCAACACAAAATCAGCTCCCGTATGTGAGCAGTTATCTGCCCGCAGCAATAACGGTATGTCTTTTTACTTTTTTAACGCAGTGCGCTTTTTTGCGGACTGCTTTTATTTTTATTTTATTAACACAAGGCGAAGCTGCATTGATAACTGAACGGTGATTATCTGTCAACGGGCGGCTTCGCAGTGAAGCCGCCCGGTTTTGTTTTTAAAACCGCTTTGCTTGAATAAATAAATGCAACATTATATAATAAAAGGGTTAAGGAGAAAAAACCATGAATGAACTTGAAAATTACAGAGCCGAAATAACCGAAATTGACGCTCAGATGGCGCGTCTGTTTGAAAAAAGGATGTCGGCCGTGCGCGGCATTGCCGAATATAAAAAAGAGCGTGGGCTTTCAATTCTCGACACGGAGCGTGAAAACCGCTTAATTGAGAAAAACCGCTCTAACATTTCGGCTTGCGAAAT
>ONON01000173.1 GCA_900319455.1 uncultured Eubacteriales bacterium | reverse complement strand
CCCCGTGGTCGCGGCGCAGGCAGTTAAAACCGGAGACATTGAAGTGCTGATGTTCAGCATAAACCCGGTTTATGATTTACAGCCGCCAAGTGAGAATGTTGAAGACCTTTGGGCGGATGAAACATACACCTGCACCTATGAGAATATGGACCCCGACAGGCGTAACCTTTATGAGCTGTGCCAAAGCGCGGGTGTCGGCATTTCCGTTATGAAGTGTTTTGCCGGCGGCGACCTTCTGAGCGCGGAACTTTCCCCGGCCGGCGCGGCGCTCACACCGGCTCAATGTATTCACTACGCTTTGACGCGGCCCGCGGTTGCCTGTGTGCTGGCGGGCGCTCACGACACGCGGCAGTTGAGAGAAAGCCTGAAATATGAAACCGCGGATGACTCGGAAAAAGATTACGCACCTGCTTTTGCGTCTTTTCCGAAAATAAGCTGGAGCGGCCACTGTATGTATTGCAGCCACTGCGCCCCCTGCCCCGCCGGAATCAGCGTAGCGGATGTTACAAAATTTTTAAACCTTGCGCAGGTGTCGGCGAGAGTTCCCGAAACAGTCAGAGAGCATTACAAAAGTCTGCCGCATCACGCCGGCGACTGTTTGCAGTGCGGAGCCTGTGAGAGCAGATGCCCGTTTGATGTAAAAATACGCGATAATATGAAAAAAGCCGAAGCTGTGTTCGGTTATTGATGAAAGGAAAATCAATGAGTACACTTGTAATTTATTATTCGAGAAAAGGCGAAAATTATGTGAGCGGCAGCCTGAAAAATCTGAATAAAGGCAACACCGAAATTGTTGCGGAGTTTATCCGTGACGCGACAAACGCCGATTTGTTTGAGATAAAAACGGTAAAAGAATATGACAAATCGTATATGACCTGCATTGAGGAGGCAAAGGCGGAACTCAGGAGTAACGCCCGCCCCGAACTCGTGCGGTATCTTGATAATCTTGACGGCTTCGACAATATTGTAATAGCCGGGCCCTGCTGGTGGGGGACCTATCCGATGGCAGTCTTCACTCAGCTTGAGAAACTTGATTTCACCGGCAAAAAAGTGTTTCCCGTAATGACTCATGAAGGCAGCGGAATAGCGGGAGCGCCCGATGCCCTGAAAAAGTATTGCAAAGGTGCCGCGGTGGGAGCGGGGCTTGCCGTTCACGGCGCGGACGCGGCTTCATCAAAAAACACTGTTGAAAAATGGGCAAAGGAGAATTTGTTATGAGCAAAAAAATCACACAGACGGCAGGCAGAGAACAGCTCGGCGGTTTCGCTCCCGAGTTTGCGCACCTCAATGACGATGTGCTGTTCGGCGAGGTATGGAACGAGCCCGCACTTGACACAAAAACGAAATGTATTGTTACCGTGGTTTCTCTCATATCAAGCGGTATCACCGACAGTTCTCTGAAGTATCACCTTTCAAACGCGAAAAACAACGGCGTAACAAGAGAGGAGATTGCCGCAATTATCACACACTGCACAATGTATTCCGGATGGCCCAAAGGCTGGGCGGCGTTCAGACTTGCAAAAGAGGTCTGGAGTGAGGAAACATGCACATTATCCGAAAAAGAAAAATTCCAGCAGGAAATTATGTTCCCCATAGGTGATGAAAACCCCTACGGCCGGTTTTTCTCCGGCAAAAGCTACCTCGCTCCGGTTTCAACGCAGCAAATTGCGATTTACAATGTAACCTTCGAGCCCGGTTGCCGAAACAACTGGCATATTCATCACGCCGAAAGCGGAGGCGGTCAAATGCTCATCTGTGTAGGCGGCAGAGGATATTACCGTGAGTGGGGTAAAGACCCCGTTGAAATGACCGCGGGTACGGTTGTCAACATTCCGCCTGAGGTTAAGCATTGGCACGGTGCGGCAAATGATTCTTGGTTCGCTCACCTTGCAATAGAAATTGATGGTGAAGGCACAAGTAACGAGTGGCTTGAGCCCGTAAACGACGGTGATTAATTCACCGTTAAACAACAGTTTGGAAAAACAAAACATCAAAAGCAAACCGGCGCTTTGTGAGCGCCGGTTTTTTGCCGTTATTTTACTGATATTTAAAATTATTTAACAAAGAAAAACAGTTTTTCAAGAACGCTCATAAGCAGGGCAAGAAGTTTTGTGCCGATTACGGCAAAATTTGCTTCCAGCTTGCTTATATCGCCGAGAGTAGATATTGTTGAGCCCTCTTTGAGTGCCTGCTCGGCAACTGTGTAAGTAAATGTGCTGTAAGTGCCGAGGTCGCTTTCATCAAGGTCAATAACCCTGACGCCGCGGTTGAGCGTGCTGCCGTATGAGTGATATGTGCATCCGCCCGTGTTTATAAAATCAATACCCTTGACATTGATTTTATAATTGTTTACATGGTCATGGCCTGAAAATACAGCAACAACATCACCCGCTTCAAGAACAGCGTCAAGCTGACCGTAATCGCGGTAATTGGGGCACGGGAACTCAAACAGAAAACCGTCCTGAATTGAACCGAGCTTCGGCAGATAGGTGTAATATTTCTCATTGCCGTCAATATCCTCAAAAGTCTGACCCGCTCCGCCGAGGTTTACCGGCGAGGAGATAAACAGGGCTTCCGTGGACTCCTGCATTACAATGTGCTGGAACATCATCGCGGGAACGGGTTTTCCGCCGTTGTCAGCTTTAAGCTGTGCCGCAACGCTTTTATACCATTCCAGCTCATCGGGGTGGATGCCGTCATAACCTTTATCTTCATTCTCATTGGGATAATAAGCGTTGGAATCCATCATATAAAGGTTGTATTCAACCTTGCTTAAATCGTTGCTGTAAACAGGCAGGTTGTGTTTGGCAACACCCGAAACAGAAGGGTCGGCATCGTAGGCAAGGCAGTATTCTCCGCCGTAGCGCTGATACATTTCAAGAAGACGCTGCCTTATCGCGACGCTCTGAGCGGTTTTATCCTCCTGGCTTTCAAACATCTGCTGATGGTCGTGATTGCCGAAAACAAATGTGAAATAAGTTTTTGCGTCAACAAACAGCGTGCAAAGTTCCTCTATAGCCGCCTCTTTGTCTTCGGCATCGGCAACACAGTTATCACCGCCGAGAATTACTATGTCGGGTTTAAGCTCAACAAGCATCTCTTTGATAAACTCTTTTGTTGTTGCGTTAAGCGGGTAAACATCCTGAACATCGCACAGGTGAACAATTCTGAATTTGCCTTCGGAATTGAATTTAAGCGTTGCTTTTTCCGTGTCTGCAAATGCAAAACAGCTTATACTGCCGGCGAGCAGCACGGCGGCAAGAATGACGGACAGTATTTTTTTCATGGCGTTTTCCTCCTGTATGTTAAATTATATCGTCAACCGTAATGTTCATCATATCTTCTTTTGTCGGCAAAGGCATTGATGAAACGCGCATTGCCTGGCGGGTGATAATGCTTTCAAAAAGATTTCTTATATCACGGGCATTAGCGAAATTCTCGTTTTTATTGAGAACCATTTTGCAAATTGTATCCACAATGCACTCAAATGTTTCATCATCATAGGTGTATTCGTATTTTTCGCACATATTCTCAAATATTCTGATGAGTTCATCCGATGTGTAGTCTTTGAAATTGAAATATTTGTTAAATCGTGAACGCAGGCCGGGGTTGCTGTTTATAAACACCTCCATAAGGTCTTTGTATCCCGCGACAATAACAACAAAAGAATCCCTGTTGTCTTCCATCGCTTTAAGAAGTGTGTCAATAGCCTCCTGCCCGAAATCGTTGCCCTCCTTGGCGAGCATATACGCCTCATCAATAAACAGAACGCCGCCCATTGCCTCCTGTATTTTCTCCTGCGTTTTTATGGCGGTCTGCCCGACATAGCCTGCAACAAGGTCGGAGCGGTCAACCTCAACAAGGTGGCCTTTTTCGAGAATGCCTATTTCGCGGTAAAGCCCCGCCAGAATTCGGGCTACCGTTGTTTTACCGGTGCCGGGATTGCCCGAAAAAACAAGATGCAGCGAAACCGGAACAGACTGCATACCGATTTGCGCGCGCATCTTCTGCATTTTCACAAACCCGATAAGACTTTCTACATCCTTTTTTATTTCATCCAAGCCAACAAGAGCGTTGAGCTGAGCCATAAGCGTTTCAAGGCTCTCGTGCGAGTTTTCTTTTGCCTGCCTTTGCTGTTTGTTCTCCCCCGCGGAGAGCGTTACTGCCTTTTGCTCTTTTTTCGCAGGCTTTTGTATTCCGCAGAAATCCGGCCAATATTTTCTCGCAAGGCGTTTTGCCGAAACATCCTGTTTTGAAACAATCTTTTTGTCGGTTATCACAAGATAACGCGAAATCGCCTTTATCAGCCAAACGCCCAGGCGGTAATAATCGCGGCGGCTTGAAAGCACAAAACGGAAGCCGCCCCAGTTGCCGTTGAGGCGGAACAGATAAATCTCGTTTGTGCCCGGCTTGCCGTTGATAATCAGGTCATCCGCTGTGCGAAGCGAGCAAAAATCAAACACGGTTGTTGTGCCCTCCGCCGTTTCAAAACTGACAGCGGGCTGCACTTCGTTGTTTATCAGCTCCGAGGTGGAATCAAGCATTTCAGACATTGTCGCCTGCATAAAATTCGACTTGTAGCCGTGAAAAAATATGTTCATCCGCCCGTTTGCCGAACGGTCGGGTATTTCATCATTGAAATCGCTTATGTGAACAAAAGCCGCGTTTTCAAAAGAGACATAATTCGAATCGTCATCCGGGTCAATGCCGTATTTCTGACAGATTTCATTGTCAACATAATAATCGGAATAACGCACAGACTTGTCTTTAAGCAGGCCGTTTCTCCACATCAGGTCTGACCATTTTGAGAGAAGAATAAGCAAATTAAAATCAAATGCAACATTAATCACCATAGAGTACGGCCCGATATTTACAGTGTGACTGTCGGGGTTGGCGGTAACATCAAAAGGCTTTGACGCATAATCAATAAGGTCATAATCCTTAAAGTTGCCTATGTAATCGTCAAGGTGGCCGTTAAAAAGGAACCTGTTTCTCGCGCTGAGATAAAAGAACTTTTTACTGCTGCCCAGAGGCAGATTGGTAAGGTCAAAAGTCTCTCCGGTTTCGGAATAAGTGCACCTTTCGGGGATGAAAAGGTACAATTCCCTGCAATCTTCACCGTTGACCGACTTGAAAGAGTCGGATTTACTGCCCTGCTCAAGAATAAGCTCATTGAGCAGGGTTGACGGTATTTCATCAACATTGTAAAAATAACGGTAAAAACCGAATGTGTCCGCCTTCATTTCTTCCCCCTAAACCTGCCTTGTCTTATCACATAGAAATACAATATATAGTATATCACAACAATCCGCCGGTTGCAAGAAATTTTCAGGATTTTTCCGCTGTATCAATGCTTATAAAAAAGCGGCCGAAAACCGGCCGCGAAAAGTTTTTATCAATTAAAGAAAACTGACATCCGTTGTGTATTTGCCGTAAACCCAGCAATCCTCATTGTCGGCAAGAGTTACCGTCAAAGGTATTTCGGAGGTTCCGTTTTTATCCTGAACCGAGCTTAAATCAGCTTTGACAGAAACCGAACCGGCGTCAAGTTTTTCAAGCGAAGCGGCCGGGCCTATCAAAGTGACCTTCAAACTGTTTTGGCTGAAAAACGGAGAATCGTCTTCACCGGCGCCTTCAACCGCAAAAGCCGATGAAGGAATTTCAATTTCTTTTTTCTCAACAGAGCCGGGATTTACCGTAACGGTAAACTCCTTTACGCTGTCATCAAGCAGAACCGCGGATTCGGAATCAAATGAAAATTTAAATTCCGTTACCCCCGAATTGATTTCGGAAAAATCTATTGTTCCGACGGAGATGGTACCGTTAAGGCTGTCTATTCTGCTTTCGGCAACCCCGAAAACAGCGGATTGCGGAGAGACGGAATAATCAAGCCTGTCGGCAATATATTTTGCGGGTGAATTAACAAATTCAACGCCGGTGTTAAGCGCCACTCTTCTGTAAACCGGAACCGTCGCCGTGAGCGAAGTCTGATTTGTGTGATAAGAGAGGTACTGAGGCTCGGTGTCGGATGAATTGTAAGCGGAAATGTTGCAGTTTACGGTTTTTGTCGCCGTGAGCGGCTCGTCAATTACAATATCCGCGTTGACACCGATTATTTTGTCAATCTCCGTTTCCGGCCCGGTTATTCTGACTGTGGATTCCGACAGGGAAATTTCGCCCGCGTAATAGCCGTCGGGAACAATACCGCCGGGAGCTATAATATTGCGGTCTATTTCAAACTCCTTTGTTTTCTCAACATCGAAATAAACATCAACCACTTCCATAGAAAGTGATAATATTTCAAAATCCACCCTGTTTGTGGCGTTTGAGGCAACAAGCTGAAGGGTATATTTGCCAGCGGAATTAACAAAAGCGGTGTTTGCCCTGACCTCAACATCCTGCGTGCTCAACGCCATTTTTGAAACATTGTATCTTTTGCCTTTAACCGTTACGTCAACTGTGTAGTCGGAATCGCCGTACGCTTTAAGCCCGTAGGTTCTCATAGCCTGAGAAAGCTCGATTTTTACGGGAACATCATTGATAACACGCTCATCCTCCGGCGCAAAAACAATAGCCACGCCCAGCCAGATTATGAAAGCGGCCGCAAGTGAAAAAGCCGCGAGAAATTTGTTGTTGAAAAACAGCTTTGAAACGGAAAAATCTGATTTTGTCATTTTTTGTTCCCCTTGAAAAGATTTTTAATCCTTCTTAATTTTTTGGTATTATTTCCGCTTGTTCTGTCAACATCAAAAAACTCAAAAAGCTTTGTGCGCAGTGACGCTTCGTCAAATCCCCTTTCAATATTGCCTTTGCAGCAAACCGAAACAGTACCTGTTTCTTCGGATGTAATAACGGCTATGGCGTCACTCTGTTCCGTAACCCCGACCGCGGCTCTGTGACGCATACCGAGGTCGCTAGGCAGGTCGTGATTGTCTGACAGGGGCAGAACGCACCCCGCCGCGTAGAGCTTCGCATCGCGAACAATCGCCGCCCCGTCATGAAGTGGGGAATTGGGAAAGAAAATATTGCCCAGAAGCTCGTGAGTTATTTTGGCGTCGGTGATTTTACCGGTTTCAATTATATCGCCCAGAAGAGTTTTTCTCTCCATAATAATTATGGAACCCGTTTTTGAATTGCTCATCCTCTGGCAGGCCTTTGCTATTTCTATAATAGCTTTTCTCGCCTCGCCCGTTTTTTCCTCATCATCCGGCAGGAATATGTCAAGAAAGCGCCATCTTCTGCCCATATGCTCAATCGCGTGCCTGATTTCAGGCTGGAAAAGAACAATAACAAGAATAAGAACATCCGCAAAAAGTCTGCTGAAAATAAATGATGTGGCTTTCATGCCGACGATGTTGGCAATAAAATAAACTATACCGACCGCCACAAGGCCCTTCGCAAGTTGAAAAGCCCTTGTTTCGCGAATCAGTTTGATACCCTGATACAGTATGAAGGCAACAAAAAGAATGTCCAGCGCGTCATACCAGTGAAAAGATGAAATTACCGACAGCGTCTGCTGAGCTGCGGTAACAATATTTTCAATGAAGTTCATAAAAAAGACTTCCTTTTCAGAAACTTGTATTATTTTAGCACAGGTTTAACCGCGGCGCAATTGTTATCGCGATTATTAACAAAAAGTTTAAACAGATTGCTCCGCAAGGCATACCGCGTGCGCACTTATTCCCTCACCCGTTCCGGTAAAGCCGAGCCCTTCCTCCGTTGTTGCCTTGACGCTCACTGAAGAAATATCAAGCCCGCAGGCTTGCGCAATGTTGCCTCGCATCCGTTCAATATAAGGTCTGAGCTTGGGCGCCTGACAGATTACCGTTGAGTCTATATTCACCGGGCGAAATCCGTTTTGTTCGAGCACATCAATAACTTTTTTGAGAAGCAGCATACTGTCCGCGCCTTCATATTCCTGTGCTGTGTCGGGAAAAAGCGCGCCTATGTCACCGAGAGCCGCCGCCCCGAGCAGGGCGTCGCAAACCGCGTGCAGCAGAACATCGGCGTCGGAATGCCCCAACAGACCTTTTTCATATTCAATTTCAACTCCGCCGAGAATGAGCTTACGCCCGTCAACAAGGCGGTGCACATCATATCCGTGACCTATTCGCATAAAGCATCACCGTTTTTTTTCAATTAATTCCGCCGCCGAGGCAAGCTCCCCGGGCGTTGTTATGCAGTTAAGAATTTTCACAAGCTGGTTGGCGGGCATTCTTGAGGGCAGGCCGTAATATTCAAGCAGCTTTGCCCGTTTGGCGGCGCTGTCTTTTCTTCCCGAAAAACCAAGCTCATATAAATCGGTTTTTGTTATCTTCTCGCTTTCTTCCTCGGTTTTTTCGCACAGAACTCCCGCCTTTTCAAGAGCGTTTAAAATAACTTCTTCCGTCATTCCCTCAACGCCGAGCATTCCCTCTTTAGACGGCTGAGTTTTGCGCTTTTCTTTGCCCTTTATGTCGGGTATATAAGCGTTGATTATATATTTGCCGTCAACAGCCCCGTTTATAAACGAACGGATAAGAAAGCCCGCCGAGTCACTGTCAGTCAGCACCACAAGGCCTTTTGTTTCGGCAAGCCTGCGAAACATATTTCTTCGCTCTTTATCTTTAAAAATGCCGAACCCGTCTGTTGTGATAATCGGCGCGTCAATAAACCGAGAAAGCTTAATTTTATCATATTTGCCTTCAACAATTATTACTCTGTTTGTTTTTATCATCTGCGACCGTCACTTTCAGCTGCGGCAAGTTTTGTTAATGTTTGTTCAAGAATAAGTGATTTGTCGGTTTCATAGCTTTTTAACTGCTCATCCGCTTTCGCGAGAATCTCAATACACTCATAAATTGCCGGCAGCGACAGCCCGCGCGAGTCACGCGAGGCGTTGTTGAGCCTGAATTCCTTTTTCTTGTAATCATAATATTTTGCGGGTTCAGAGGCGGCAAGCCCCGAAAGAACAGCGGCCCTCGCCCTGTAAATATCCATATATGATGTTACAAAAGCGCCGAGAAGCATAACAGGCTCCTCTTTTTGCGAAATGAGCGTTTCAAGCTTTGACATCGCAGTTTCAAACCTGCCGGAGTGCAGAGAACGCATAACATCAAACGCCTTGGCTTCAAGCGATTTTGAACACACGGCGTCAACATCGGCTTTTTTTACCGTTCTGCCCAGCGCGTATGCGCAAAGCTTTTCCATCTCATTATGAACCGTGTTAAGGTCACTGCCTACACACTCAACAAGGTATCTCGCCACCCCGTTTTCAAATGGAACTCCGCGCTTTTCAGCCGCCTTTTCAACTGTTTTTACAATGTCGGCAGTCTCTTTTTTATCAAGCCTTACAAGCGTTCCGTATTTTTCAAAAAGCTTTTTGACTGCATCCCAGCCTTTTGACGACGGATTGACGGACATCATACAAAAAATAAGCGCGCAGGTTTCCGGCATTCCGGCAAGCATATCGGTAAGCAGTGCCGTTGAACTTTCATCAAGGGTGTCAAGCGGCATATCCTCAACAAGAACGCAGGTTGTGTCGCTCATCATCGGCAGTGCCTCAACGCTGTCGTAAACATCGCCGAGATTTGCTTCTTTGCCTTCAAATTTGTGAAAATTGAATTCGGCAAAATCGTCGTCAACAACAGCCGATATGATTTTGTTGACATATACCTTTTTCAAATAATCTTCATCACCGTAAATAAAGTACGCACCGAGCGGTGAATTTTTGATTTTTTCTTTCAGCATCCGTTCATCTGCCGCCGCCATATAAATCACCCGTTAATTATTGTCTGTAAATTTTATAACCTGAATCCGGAGATACCGAAACGGTAATACCGCCCTGACCCGCGGCAGCCGCACAGAAAATGCCTTTATTATTAACTGCGTTTTGCGTTTGAATCGCGTCTTTTTCGCCTGCGATTACAATCGCTTTATATAATCCGGCTTCGGTTTTTAACGCCGTTTCTTTTTTGCAAAGCAGAAAATCGCTCTCCGGCAGCGAGCCTTCGGCTTCATAAACCACGGCAAAGCTTTCTCCGTTCGCTTCAATCAAGGCGAAGCGTCCTGTTTCGTCATTTATGACCGTGATACGGCAGCCGTCGCACAACTGCATTGAAAACCTGCCGCCGTATTCAACCGCCCGTGAGCCTTCGGCAAGGCTCACCGAATAATCGGGCTTTTCGCTGTAAGCCAAAACATCGGTTTCAACGCAGGAAAGCACCTCATTCAAAGCGCCTGACTCACCGTATTTATTTCCCGGCACAATAAGAAGATTAAGCCGGTCAATATGCCTGTTTTCGAGCTCGTCGCAGGTGCCGTAAGCTGTTGAATAATAGTCGGCTCCGCAACCGATAAGCGCCGAATAATTCCCTTTTGTAACAAGAACACACAGCGCGTTTTTATTATCAATAACCGTTACTTCCGCCAGATCGGAATAAAAAACATCCGAAACAACAAGCATCGAGACAAATGTCGCCGCGATAACAAGCGGTGTAACCGCGGTGATTTTTTTGCCTTTTGAAGCGAAATACAATGCCGTTGCCGTAATAAGCAACGCGCCGCCGAGCCAGATAAAAGAGAGCAGTCTGCGCGGATAAAATGTCAAAAAACGGTATTGTGACAGAAAATCAACAACTCCGTTTATATATTTTGCGCAAACGGAGCATACAAGCCCCGCGGGATATTTCAAAAATGAAATCGGACCGAAAAACGGCAAAACCGCTGTCAGTCCCGCGGTAATCATACAGATTGAAACAACGGGAACAACAAGAAGATTGCCCGCGAAAGACATAATATTGATTTCGCCGAATGTTACAATCATAACCGGCAAAGTCAGAGCGAAAGCGCAAGAGCACGCCGCGGCCGTTATCAGAAAGTATTTAATAATATCCCGGAGAAATCCCGGCTTGTTTTTAAGTTTTTCATTTATCTTTTCACTTATATGCGGCATAAACAGAAGAATGCCGAGAGTTGCCAGAAATGAGAGCTGAAAGCCGGTGTCGCCCGCGGCAAAAGGGTTTTTGCAAAGGATAAGAATTGCCGCTATACCGAGTGAATTAATGCTGTCGCCCCGTCTGAACAAAGTTGAGCCGAGCAAAACAACAAGAAGCATTATTCCCGCGCGTGTGACGGAAAATGTAAAGCCGGTAAGAGCCATATAAAACAGCACAAACAGCGCCGCGACAATTTCTCTGAGCCGTTTTTTCACCTTTATTCTGCCGAGAAATTTTGTTATAAAAACCGCCCACAGTGAAAGATGAAGCCCGGAGACACAAATGATATGCGAAATACCTGCCGCTTTGAATTTTGAATAGAGAAAATCCGAAAAACCGTCTGTTTTACCGAAAAGCAGCGCGCAGGCAAGCGTTGCGTTCTCGCCCGAAACAACACTTTTCAGGTTTGTTTTCAGCTTATCGCGAAAAATGTAAAGTCTGTATAGCAGCGGAATTTTCACGGAATCCGAAGGTATAACCGTAACCGAGTTGTCTCCGTTGTCGGGATACGCTCCGATAAAAGCTGACGAACGGTTGATTTTAAAAAGTGAGGAACCGCTCTCTTTTTTATAAAAGGTAAAAACGCCCGAAATCCTATCGTTGGGCTGAGTGTTTAATTTGTTTTTAAAAACGAGGGTAACATCACAGCTTTTGTTTTGCCCGTTGACCTCCTGGGTCTGAGCCTCGTAATACCATCTTTCATAACGGTTTGAGCCGGAATCCTTAAACACAGCCGTCACATTGCACACACTGCCGTCAAGCGAAACCGCGGGCTCATACCTGAGATTGTAATTTACCGCAAAAAGAATGCAGGCTGTAACGCCGGCGAAAGCCGCCACGGGAAGAACACGCTGAGACCGCGTTTGTTTATTAAATAATGTTATTATAAACATTAATATAAACAGCACCGAAAAAAGCACACAGAACCGAATGCCGACGCAGCAAAGCACCGACAAGGCAAAAAACAAGGTCAATCCTGTTACGGCAAACGGTCTCGGCATATTATTACCCTTTATTATTAAGATTATTTAAAGAGAAGCGGAAGTTTCTCAAGAAAGATAATGTCGTCTCTTTCGGCAGCGTCGCCTTCGGCGAACACAGCGCACTTGGCAACAATTTCGGCGCCGAATTTTGAAACAAGAGCCTCAACCGCTCTGAGAGATTCGCCTGTGCTGATAACATCATCAACTATAATGATTTTTTTGCCCCTTAACTGTTCGCCTTCGAGGCTGTCCATTATAAGAGTCTGAACGGCTTCTGTAGTTATTGAGCGCACCTCAACGCAAACAGGGTCTTTCATATAAAGCTTTTTCTTTTTGCGGGCAACAAAATATTTTTTGCCGGATTGCCTTGACATCTCATAGGCTATCGGAATACTTTTCGCTTCCGGTGTTACAATATAATCAAAATCCGGGCATTTTTTGAGAAGTTCTTCCGACGCGCGAACAGTGAGCTCAACATCGCCGAAAACAATAAATCCTGCAATGTCAATTTTATCATTAAGAGGGCATCTGATAAGGTCTCTCTCAAGACCCGCGACTTTAACTCTGTAATATTCAGGCATTGTTCTTTCTCCTTTACCGGTAATTACGCTTCTCTGCCGAGTTTTCTGCCGCCGAGAAGGTGAAAATGAATGTGCTTGACCGTCTGACCGGCGTTTTCACCCGTGTTTGTAACCACACGGAAACCGTCTGTTACACCGAGTTCAACAGCGAGCTTCGCGGCAACCTCAAAAACATGGGCAATAACCGCGCTGTTGCTTTCGTCAACTCCGAGTACGGATTCAATATGCGTTTTCGGAACTATGAGAACATGAACGGGAGCCTGCGGTTCAAGGTCATAAAAGGCAACCACTCTGTCATCCTCATAAACTTTTTTTGAGGGTATCTCGCCGGAAATAATTTTGCAGAATACACAGTCCATACCAATTCTCCTTATTTAATCATATCGGTTACAATCCGGGTTACCGCCTGCATAGCGGATGAAACACCCGAAATGTTTTTTGTGCCCGCCATAGCGCTGTCGGGCTTGCCGCCGCCGGAGCCGCCCGCGAGTTTGGCGACCTCCCTGACTATATTGCCGGCGTGAGCACCTTTTTTAACAGCTTCGGCACCGCAGGCACAGGCAAAGTTCGCTCCCGTTTTTTCAGCGTTCACACAGGAGATTACAGCTACGCAAAGCGGATCCTCCCTGAATTTGTCACACATTGAGCGAAGTTCATCCGGGCGAACCCCGTCAACGGGCGCGATTATCAGTTTTACTCCGTTTACATCAACGGCGCTGTTTCCGAGATCACCTGTTTTGAGTGACGAAAGTTCCGCGCGGAGGTCGGCAATCTCTTTATCTTTCGCTTTAAGATCAGCCATAACCGCCTGAGCTCTGTTTTCAATATCGGAAAGGTTCGCGGTTTTGAGTGAAGCGGCAACATTTTTAAGCGCCGTAAGATTCTTTTCAATATAACCGAGAACCCCGAAACCCGTTACGCCCTGAATTCTGCGAACACCCGCTGCCACGGATGATTCTGACACTATTTTGAAAAGGCCGAGACTTCCTGTTGAAGAAACGTGAGTTCCGCCGCACAGTTCTGTTGAAAAACCGCCTGCCCTTACAACACGGACAACATCGCCGTATTTTTCGCCGAACAGAGCCATCGCCCCCGCTTTTTTAGCTTCTTCAATGGGCATTTCCTCAACCGTTACCGCAAGATCCTCAAGTATGATTTCATTTACACGGGTTTCAACCTTTTTGATTTCATCGCCTGTGAGGGCGGAAAAATGTGTGAAGTCAAAGCGCACCTCATCCGCATTCACAAGCTGACCCGCCTGTTCAACATGAGTGCCGAGAACCTCACGCAGCGCCGCCTGCAGAAGATGAGCCGCGGTATGATTGCGGGCCGTTGATTTGCGCCTGTCCGCATTAATTGAGGCAACGGCTTTTTCGCCGACGCTTACGCTCTCGCCGTCTTTCACTCTGCCCGCGTGCAAAATTACGCCGCCGGGAGTTTTAAGTGTTTCGCTCACCTCAAAAACAGCGTTCGCGGTGCTGATAACTCCCGTATCGCCAACCTGACCGCCGCTCTCGCCGTAGAACGGTGTCGCGTCAAGCACAAGCACGGCATCTGTGCCGGCAGGGACAAAATCCGCCCTTTCGCCGTCAAGAAGAACCGCCTTGATTACAGATTCGCATTCAAAGGCTTCATACCCTTTGAAAACCGTAGCAGGCAAATCGGAGACCGGTGCGGATTTGCCCTTCCAAGCCTCTGCTCCCGCGTCTTTTCTTGCGGCGCGCGCCGCAGCCCTGCTCTGTGCCGAAATGCGGTTGAATTCATCTTCGTCAACAGTCATCGAACGCTCCGCCAATATTTCTTTTGTAAGGTCAATGGGGAAGCCGAATGTATCCTGAAGTCTGAAAGCGTCCGCTCCGCTGAGCACACCGCCATTATTGCCGGCAATAATGTTCTCAAGCTGAACAAGGCCCGTATCTATTGTTTTGTTAAAGCTTTCTTCCTCGGATTTTATAACCTTGACAATCAGGTCATGTTTTTCAACAAGATTGGGATAAGCCGAGGCATTCTCTTTTATTACGGTTTCACACACTTTATAAAGGAATGTGCCGTCAATGCCGAGGAGTCTGCCGTGCCTTGCCGCTCTTCTTAACAGGCGGCGCAGAACATAACCCCTGCCCTCGTTTGACGGCATAACGCCGTCGCCTATCATAAATGTTGTGCTTCTTATGTGGTCGGTAATTACACGCAGTGAAATATCGCTTTTCGGGTCTTTGTGGTATTCAACGCCCGCGATTTCAATTATGTGCTTCATTATATTCGCGACTGTGTCAACCTCAAAAAGATTGTCAACGCCCTGCATAACGCAGGCAAGCCTTTCAAGACCCATACCGGTGTCTATATTGCAGTTCTTAAGCTTTGTGTAGTTGCCGTTGCCGTCGTTTTCAAACTGAGTGAAAACAAGGTTCCAAACCTCAACATAGCGGTCACACTCGCACCCGACTTTACAGTCGGGCTTGCCGCAGCCGAACTTTTCGCCTCGGTCAAAATAGATTTCCGATCACGGTCCGCAAGGGCCCGCTCCGTGCTCCCAGAAATTGTCTTCCTTGCCGAAACGGACCATATGGTCCGGGGCAACGCCTATTTCTTTCGTCCATATATCATAAGCCTCGTCATCATCGAGATAAACGCTTATGTAAAGCTTTTCGGGCGGCATTTCAAGAACCTTTGTAAAGAACTCCCATGCCCACGGAATAGCCTCCCTCTTAAAGTAATCGCCGAAAGAGAAATTGCCGAGCATTTCAAAATATGTGCCGTGACGGGCGGTAATGCCGACTCTTTCGATATCGGGTGTTCTTATACATTTCTGGCAGGTGGTCACTCTTTTTCTCGGAGGGGTAAGCTCGCCCGTAAAATATTTTTTAAGGGGCGCCATACCCGCGTTTATGAGAAGAAGACTTTTGTCACCCTGCGGAATAAGCGAAAAGCTGGGCAGTCTCAGATGCCCTTTTGACTCAAAAAACTCAAGGTACTTTTCGCGTAACTCATTAAGTCCTGTCCATTGCATTTTAATAAGACTCCTTTATGATTGCTTAAGATTTTTAAACATTTATGCTTGATTTATTAAAAAAAGGTACACCTGCACAAACAGCATGGGACGGATTTCTCCGCGGTACCACCCAAATTGCGCAAATGCACCACTCTTTTTCGTTAACGCCTGATACGCCGCGCTCATCGCGCGGTAACTCAGAGACGGCTGATATTACCGGAGGTTTGCGGGTGTTTCAGCTTAAAGCCCGCTCTCTGTAAAACACGGTAATAAGTTTTCTCTTCACAGTTAATCTTATATGTGTTTGTTAAATTACTGTACCTCGTCAAGGTATGCGGCACTCAGCCAGCCGTAGCCGTCGTTGTATTCTATGCAAATCCAGGTTCTGCCGTTGTCGGCCTCGCCCTGAGCCACGGCTTTGACAGTTTCGCCCGCGGCGATTGTGCCCATAATTGTTTCATCGCCGGTTGCGGCAATTTCGGTTCTTACATTTATATCTCTGAGCGCTTCGTATGACGCGTCGAGAGCTTCATAATCGCGAAGAATAACATCAAGATCTGTTGAAACGGGTTTTACCGCCGCTGTGTTAACATCATAGGTATCAACAGCGTTGCCTACAAGAATAACGCCCCATTTGTTGTTTTTCTGCGCAATATAAACGCCGTTGTCGCCCTGAAGGATTTTTGTGTAGTCAAAGTTTACAACGGTTTTGCCGTTAAGGTCGATAACGCCCATTTTGCCGCCTTTTTTAACCGCGACCATACCGTTCTCAACCGCAAGGCAATAGTCAACCTTCTGGTACTCGCTGTTTTCAAGCCCGTCATTGACCGTTTCATAAAGGCACTCAATCACTAATTTGCCGCTCTCCTGCGAAATATAGCCCCATTTGCCGGATTCCGCGTCTCTGACGGCGGCATAGCCGTTGTGGAAGCGGTCCTGCTCGCTGTATTTTTTGGAGTCGAGCGTGTCGCCCTCAATCTGGTGGCTTGTGTGAGGCACGGAGCTTATCTCAAATGTGGACATATTGACCTCATACTGCTCTCCGCCGGCCTCTATCTGAACAACATAGTGGTAGCTGTTGCGTTCTTTATAATCTCTTCCGTAGGAGCATCTTTCAAACGAATAGTACTGAGGCTCAATAACAACCTCGCCTTTATAATTCATCAAGCCCCATTTGCCGGTTTCGGCATCCTGAATTTTGCAGCAGGTTTCGTTGAAATACTCAATGGCCGAATACTTTGTGAATTCCTGAACCTCGCGCCATTCCTGTTTTACGGTTTCCGCCGCTGTTGCCGTTCCCGCCGGCAATGTGGTCTGCTCATCCCCGCCGGATTTGCCGCGTTTCGCGAGAGCTATTACCGCGGCTACAACAAGGGCGAGCAGAATTGCCGCTATTGCTATGAAAAGCTTTGTCTTGTTTTTCTCCTGCCTGTTTGAGTTTTTCTCAACAACGGGTATATCCTGCTGAGCGGGTTCATCGGGCTCATCGGGAGAAAGCTGGCTGATATAGATTCCTTCGCCTATCGGATCTTCCTCCTCATCATTACCGAGAAGAGGGCTGCCGGCTATTTCGGTTATTGAACGGTTGATTTCTTTAAGAAGATCATCGCCCGTAACGGCTGCCGTGGGTTTTACGCCGTCTTCGATTATTTTTGTTTCGGGCTCATCCGCCTGTGCCGATTCATCCCGTGCCTGTTCGCCCGAGTCATTTTCGCCTTCATCGGCAGCAGGCTCCGCTTTTTGCGCCGGCTGCGCGTCGGGGTAAACAGTGGTTTCATCAAGAGGATTCTCGTTGTTGTGGAAGCAGTCAATCGCGTAAATAAAAGTTTGCCTTACCAGCTCATTGTCAATCTTCACATCGGAGGACGAGCGCTGAAAAATCTTTGTAAGCACGGGCAGAGTGTCCTCGGAAAGGGTGACATCGCCGAGGTTAAGCGGCTGGGAAATGCCTTCCCTTGCCTTTGAGAGAAGAAAATCAACCGTGCTCGGTGAAACATTGAGGAATTTCGCGATAAAATCAACAGGCATACCCACGCAGTAATAAAGCACCGCTACCGTGCGCTGTTCGGTGGGCAGGTAAGCAACATAATCCTCAACCCTGCGGCACAGCGAATCATCGTCGAGCACCGATGCCGGAAGGAATTCCGAAGCCGTTGATTCGGTGCCCGCGTCGGCGTCGCCGAAATAAAAGCTCTGCGTTGATTTGTAAACGGCGGCTATTTTCTGCTTGAGCCACGCCTCAAACGCCTCCGGCCTTTTGAGCCTGCCGATACTGCAAAACGCCGCGGCATAGCCTTTTTTGAGAATTTCTTCGGCCTGCGCACTGTCAGCGGTAAGCTTGAGGCAGAGATAATACGAATTTTTAAGTGTGCGGGAATAAAGTTTGGCAAATGCATCTTCATTGCCCTGCTGAGCATCCAATACATAGGAAACAAGGTTTTCGCTCATCATTAAAGTTCCACTTCCTGTCTTATAAATTATTCTTGGCACAGATATTCATATTAATATAAAATTTTAAATATAATAGCGCATATATATAAAATTGTCAAGTAAAGGTTGCCGCCTTGCCACAACATTTTGATGTTTGCCCCTCAAATAATTAACAATCACTTGATTTTACACAATATAATGTGGTATTATTTGACAGTAAAAGAGGTGTTCTTATGAAAGAATATTTATATGATATGCATGTTCACACAGCCGAGTCCAGTTCCTGCGCGCATGTGCCCGCCGCGGATGTTGTTGAGCGCTACAAGGCTCTGGGATATGACGGTGTGGTAATAACCGACCATATGTCTCAATACAAAATGAAACGGGCAAAGTGCGAAAGCATTGAGGAAAAGGCGGAGTATTTTCTGAGAGGATGGCGTGAGGCAAAAAAATATGAGGATGACGGTTTCAGCGTAATTCTCGGCATGGAACTGAGCTTTCTTGATTACAACGGTGATTTTCTGGTTTACGGAATTGACGAGAATTTTATGTTTAAATACCACATGGATCAGTTTCACTGCCTTGAGGATTTCAGACCGGTTGCGGATGAAAACGGGCTTTTTGTGTTTCAGGCTCATCCGTTCAGGTTCGATATGACCGTTCAGAACCCCGAACTGCTGGACGGTATGGAGGTTTACAACGGCCACCCCGGCCACAATTCCAACAACGATATTGCCGAAATCTGGGCTTCAAAATACGGTCTGCGCAAAAGTTCCGGCTCCGATTTTCATGGTGACAAGGGCGATATGCCTCCCGGAGGAATATATTTCGGCAAAAAAATCACCTGTTCAAAATCGCTTAAATCAGCGCTTGAAAACGGCAATTACAGATTAAAAACAAAATAACAAAAAACTCCGGTTTAAGCCTTGAAAACCAAGCCGGAGTTTAAATTTGTTTTTATTTTTTCAGCAGTTTAACCGCTGCCGTGCAAACCGCCGCCGCTGTTGCGCAAGCCCCTGCGATAAGCCCCGTTTTCTGTGGAATTCTGTCGTCGGCATCCCAGATATACCTCACTTTGGCTTTAACGGATTTTCCGCACAAATCCTCATAGTGAAGCATATATGTTGAAAACTCACCGGGTTTGTTTTCATCAAGCTCAAAAACGCGAACGCCTCTCTGATCACTGCCGTAGCAGCGGAATGAGGCAGCCGCGGTCTGAATGATTTTTACGCCGTCAACCTCGCCTTCAAAACAGTTTGAATGGTCGTGGCCGCTTGCTACCGCCATTACATCGCCGTTTGATTTCACACTTTCAAACAGTCCGTTGTCTGTTGTGCAAAGGCTGAGCGGCTCACCTAACGCGCCCGACGCTTTGCCGGGAACAAGGCGCATATATGTTCCATCCTTAAACCTGACCGCTCCGGGGTCGTTTTTTTCGCATTTTTCAACGAGCTCGCTCTGAACGGGCAGCGGAATGTGCGTAAACATAAGCGAGGGAATTTTGCCGCCGTATTTTTCTTCAAGCTCCTTCTGAGTTTTGTTGTACCACGCGACTGTTTCCTCTTTTATTTGAGCAAAGCCGCTGCCCTGCAGTTTGTCAAACCAAGCGCTGTCAAGCATCCAGATATTGAAAAGCGGAGTATCGCCCTCAAAAGGCAGCACTTCAATGTTGTATGTGTCGCAGTCAACCGCGGGGTTATCGGTGTTCATAGGCAGGCACATACTGTATTTTCTGTAAATCTCAATCTGCTCCTGCTTTGTTATGCCGTTCATATCATCGTGATTGCCGTAAATCATGGCAAAAGGGATATTCCTTTTTTCAAGAGGGTTGAGAATGTGCTCAAGCGATTTTTCCATTCTCGTGTATTCCTCCTGCCAGCCTTCGGCAACCTTACGGTTCCCGATGCGGGCATCAAGAAGGTGATTGCCCAGAATATTGTCCCCCGTGAACAGCACAAGGTCGAGTTTTACTTTATCATAAGCGGCGTCAAGCATTTTAACCATCGCGGGGCGAACATAAACCATATCCTGCGGGTCCGATACCTGCATAACTGTGAGTTTGCCGTTTTTGTTTAATCTTACGGTGTTGGATAATTTCACTTTATATTCCTTTCATACAATTATTTTTTACGGAGGATGCCTGTAATGAAACAAGGCGCGGTGAAAATATTAACGGCGGTTCTTGTAATTGCCGTGATTTTGTCTTCCTGCTCGAACGAGTCGGGAAGCCCCGAAGTGTTAAAAAAGACTGTCTCCGGCCAAATCAGGGCGGATGACGGTACCGTTGTTTATTCATACGAGGCGGATTACCCTGAAATCACCGTTCCCGGCAATAAAAGCGCCGCAAAAAAAATCAATTCTCTGATAAATAATGAAATCAAAAAAATCAAAGAACCCGAATTTGATTATATTGCGCAGTATAACGGGTTTGTTTCACAGGGCAGGCAATATTTCAGCGGCGCGTCTGTTTCGCAGTCCTTTTTCAAAACATACTGCGATAATGATTTGATAAGCTTTGAAATAACGGTTTACAACCATGAAGCCTGCGCCGTGCGCGACACGGAAACAACGCGCGGAATGACATTTTCTCTCATAACCGGAGACACCGTCGGCATTTATGACATTGCCGCCGACGGTGAAAACTTTAAAAACAAACTGATAAGCGAAACCGAAAAGCAGCTTGCAAAGTTCGCAAGCGAAAAAGACACCGCCGACATTTCGGTTGAAGACGCCCTGACGGTTATTGAAAACAACGGATTCGGATGGTATCTTTCAACAAACAGCCTTTGCGTGCTTTTTGCCCCCGGTGATGTTGCGCCGATTATGTACGGAACGCTTACAGTTGAAATTCCGCTTTCGGTTTTTTTAAATCAACCCTCAAACGGCAGCACCGCGTCCGTGTCGGGTGTTTCATCATAAAGAAGGCTCAGCAGAAAATCGGCGAGGTCGTTTATTCCCGATTTTTTCAGGAACGGCTTCGCAACGGGATTAAGCCTTTTGCCAAGGGCGTAAACCGCTCTGCCGTAAGGCGTTTCCCTGCCGTAAATCTCGTTGCCTGCCCAGATGTTGTTTATTGCCTCAATAAGAAAATCTTTGACAAGCACATTTTCAATACTGAAATCTATGCTGCTGCCGATAAAAAGCATTTTGCCGAGTTTTTTGAATGTAAGATGGTTTATGAATTTGCCGATTTTCATAATCGGCATTTTGAATTTTTCTATGGAACTGCGCTCCACACTGAAACCGCCCGCGTAGCCGCAGAAATCGTCAAAATCATTTTCCATTGAATCAAAAATGCCGACAAGAAGCTGATTAAAACGGTTTTTCATAAAGGTTGCCGCGTCAAGGCCGCCTTTATCCCATTCAAAATCCTCCACATGCTCTGTTGTTATGTTCATTGCCCTGTCATCAATAACAACCCTGCGTATGGGAGCGGGGTATCCGCACAGAGCGCCCGTGTTAATATCATAAAGCCTGTTGCCTTTTGGTGTAACAATGCTGTCAATATTCTGGCAGTGAGTATGACCTGTGAAAATGTATCTGAGCCCCGCGTCCGCCAGTTCGGCGGATGCTTTTTCATATTCGCCGAGCATATCCCTCCTGCTTACAAGAGGATAGGCGGGGAACGGAGGCAGAACGGGATGATGAGTCATGGCAAAAATAAACTGACCGTCCTGTTTCGCCTTCGCGAGCTGTTCTTTAATCCAGTTCATGGTTTCCGTGTAATATCCGCAAAAGCTTTTGCCGTTGCCGTCGTCATTGAGGCAGAGAAGCCTGTAGCCGTCGGCGAGCTGAACTACATAACTCATCGAGCGTTTGTCTTCCGCAATAGCTTCGTTAAAGCCGAAATCCTTGTACATTTCGCGAAGCTCCTCACGGCGCACAACACTGCCGTCATCCTCGCCTATTGTATTGCCGTCATCGTCAACGCCGCGAAGCCCGTAGTCATGCGTTGCCGTTATTACATAAACCCTTTTGCCCTTTTCTTTAAGAGCGCAGAGTTTTTTTATCATTTCCTCATGATTGGGGCGTTCGCCGCTTTTGGTAAGGTCGCCCGCAATCAGAATTATGTCGGAATCCTCTTTCGCGGCAAGAATATCAAAGGCGGAGTCTATAATCGCCTCCGATTCATCTGTGCAGGTCTGGTCGATATGACCGCTCGGCCCCATTCTTTTTACACTCCATAAATGCGTGTCGGTAATAAGATAAAATTTAAGCATATATTTCTCCCGAAAAATAATTCAAGCAAGGCGCGTCATTCTTGCGGCGCACCCTGCTTTATTATTGATTATAAACCTGTTTTTTCTTTGATATAAGCCCTTGCCAAGCAGGCATACTCATAAGGGTTCGCCTTGGCGGGATCCTGTTCCGCCTCAACAACTACCCAGCCCTCATAATCCGCTTTCGCGAGAATATCAAAAACGGGAGTGAAATCAAAGTCCCCGTCACCGGGCACGGTAAACGCGCCGGCGCGCACGCAGTCAAGAAAGCTCCAGCCCTTTGCCTTGCCTTCGTCAATAACGCTCTGACGGATGCTCTTGAGGTGAACATGCTTTACTCTGTTTACATATTTTTCAAGAACCGCGACCGCGTCCTCACCCGCGAAAGCAAGATGACCGGTGTCAAAAAGAAGATAAACAAGGTCGGGGTCAGTTATTTGCATAAGTTTGTCGATTTCTTCGGAGGTCTGAACGCCCGTGCCCATATGGTGATGTATTGTGAAATACATTCCCTTTTCTTTCGCGAGTCTTCCCATTTCGTTGAAGCCCTTCGCTATAAGAGCCCACTGTTCGTCGGTGTAAACCGGCTTTTCGCCGAAAATGCTCACGGGCTTGCCCTGAATGGAGTTGCCCTGTTCCGACGCGCCTATTACCCTCGCGCCGAGAGCGTAAAGAAAATCTCTGTGCTTTATAAACGCCTCGATTGTCGCGTCATAACCGTCGGAAAGGAGGAGCGATGAGAACCACGCGTTGCAGATTCTCATACCTCTGACCTCTAACTTATGTTTAAGAGTTTCAACATCTTTAGGATATTTGTTGCCTATTTCACTGCCCGTGAAACCGCTGAGCGCCATTTCGCTTATGCACTGTTCAAATGTGTTTTCCGCCCCAAGGTCGGGAAGATCGTCATTAGTCCACGCGATGGGCGCTATTGCGAGATTGACCTTTTCTTTGTTAAGCATTGTTTTTTCTCCTTATCAGTAAAGTCTTGCTTTTTCTATATTTTCCTGCATTTCTTCGTACGCGAGCCTTACCCTTTCACTCTCCGAAACCTCGGCAACGCCGACACGCCACCAGGCGTCATAACCGTCGCTCATACTGCCGTGGGCTACCTTAATATCGAAAAGAACGGGGCCTTCCTGCTTTTTGGAATCCGCGAGAGCTTCGCGTAGCTCTTTTATGTTTGTTACGCGGTAGGCTTTGCAGCCGTAACCCTCCGCGATTTTCGCGTAATCAACGGGAACAATGGGGCCGTCAAGCATTCCGGTAACGGGGTTGCGCTCCTGAAATCTTGTGCCGAATGTGTCTGTTCCCTGGTTGTTCTGCAGATTTTCAATGCAGCCCCAGCCGGAGTTGTCAAAAAGCATAACATTGATTTTCGCGTGCTCCATAACAGCAGTGTAAAGCTCGCTGTGAAGCATAATGAACGCCCCGTCGCCGACCATTGTGTAAACCTCTCTGTCGGGCTCCGCCAGCTTTACGCCGAGAGCGGCGCAGACTTCATAGCCCATACAGGAAAAGCCGTATTCAACATGATATGATTTGGGCCTTGAAGAACGCCAGAGCCTTTGCAGGCAGCCGGGGAGACTGCCCGACGCGCCGACCACTATTGAATCGGGAGCAATAAGCTTGTTGATTTCGCCGAGAGCACGGGTCTGTGAGAGAGCGTCCTGAAGGTAAACGCTGTAATTACGGTCAACCTCGGCGTTGTACGCGCTTTTGGCGTCAGCTATCTCTTCGCCCCAGTCGGAATAGTATTCCTCATCCATAAGGCCGCCCATAATGTCAAGCAGCGCACCTTTGGCATCCGAAATAACCGAAACGGCATCCATCTTGAACGCGTCAAACGGTGAAACATTTATTGTGAGCATTTTCACATCGGGGTTCTGGAAAAGCCATTTTGAGGATGTGGTGAAATCGGTAAGCCTTGTGCCTACGGCAATAATAAGATCCGCCTGTTTCGCCAGGGCGTTCGCGGCAGGGCCGCCCGTAACGCCTATGCCGCCGAGGTTAAGCGGATGATCCCAGCGGATGTTGCCTTTGCCCGCCTGGGTTTCGCCGATGGGGATATTGAACTTTTCGGCAAATATTTTCGCGGTATCCCACGCTTCGGAATATGTGACGCCGCCGCCGACTATAAGCAGGGGTTTTTCGCTTGATGCGATAAGTTTTACAGCCCTGTTTATTTCGCGTGTTGAAGCGCTTCTTCTGTCAATATACCATACTCTTTTCTGAAGGAAATAATCGGGATAATCAAAAGCCTCACCCTCAACATCCTGCGGCATGGCAAGGCAGACCGCTCCTGTTTCGGCAGGGTCCGTAAGCACGCGGAAAGCGTTAATGCACGCCGTCATAAGCTGCTCCGGGCGAACTATTCTGTCCCAATATTTGCAAACCGGTTTGAAGGCGTCATTAGCCGTTGTGGAGTAGCCGGTCGGCTGCTCTATCTGCTGAAGAACAGGGTCGGGCTGACGGCAGGCAAATGTGTCGCCGGGCAGAAGCAAAAGAGGTATTCTGTTAGCTGTCGCGGTTCCCGCGGCTGTAACCATATTGAGCGCGCCGGGGCCTATTGACGATGTGCAGGCTATTATTTTACGGCGGCAGTTCTGTTTGGCAAAACCGATTGCCGCGTGAGCCATACCCTGCTCATTGTGGCCCTGATAAAACTTGAGATTGTGGCCGCCCTGTTCAAGTGCCTGACCCAGGCCTACCACGCAGCCGTGCCCGAAAATACCGAAAATACCGTCAACGAATTTTGTTTCAACTCCGTCAAAACTGACATACTGATTGTCAAGAAATCTAACAAGAGCCTGTGACATTGTGAGCTTCATATTATACCTCCGCTTATATTCATATCCATTTGATTATATACTGTATATTGTAAATTTTCAAGGCTTTAAGAAGCAAAAGGCACAAAATATAAAATATTTAGGTACTGTCAAAAAACAAAGAAAAGCGCGTTTTACAATTATTTTATGAAAAACCGAAAAATGTCTTGACAACGGGTAATCAATGTTGTATTATATCAAGGCATTCAGCAAAACGATCCACTAGCTCAGGCGGTAGAGCACTTGACTTTTAATCAAGGTGTCCGGGGTTCGAGTCCCCGGTGGATCACCACAACTCCCGTCGAAAGGCGGGAGTTTTTTTATTTGCCCGGTGAGCGGTTTTCATCTTTGTGGCAACCGAAACCGCTCCGATTTCGATCAAGTGTTGTGATTTTGTTTTTAATCTGTTCTACGGTCATTTTGAACATTTCCTTTCAAATTTTTTGTATAAAAAAAGCCCTCACATTTTTGTAAGAGCTTTAAATATATAATAAAAAACGCCTTGTAAAAACAAAGCGTTTTCGGCAAGCGAGCGGACTCGAACCGCCCCTTCGTCCATCAACGCGTGCTGCCACCTTCACCACTACTTGCCACAATTATAATACCATATTTTCAGTACCTTGTCAACCATTGCTTTTTTTACGGCGTTAACAGAGCGTTTTATATCTAAAGTTACAGGGCTCAAAACTTCTCTTATGGTGAGAGATTTACTGCCTGTATCTGTGTTTAAATAAGACCGTTGGATTTCATAGCCAACTTGTTATTTTGGTCATACAGTTCTTTTAATTTTGCTTTTTCTTCCTCTGTAAGTTCTCTTCTTTCAGGGAGATAATAGCCGTCAAATTCTTCCGTGTCTTTCGGTTTTATCAGATTATCATAGCCTGCAAATAAAGATTCTTTTTCCATTGCTTTTCAACCTCCTGATTTCATATCTTCATTCATTTTTGACTTTTTCCACTTTAAAGTATCTTCAAATCTTTTTCTGTAAATTTCATACGCCTTTTCTTCACTGCCGATAGTGCCGTCGCCGTAGTGGTATCTGTCATATAAGCGGTCATACAATTCTTCTATTCTGAGCCCAAATTCATTTGGTTCACCTTTGGAATCGACGCCTTTTGCCCCAAACAAACCGCAAAGCTCTACCAGAACATTACCAACATTATCTGTCATCAAAAGTTTTTCATCAAATCCCGCTTCTTCAACTATAAACTTTCTTTCTTCTTCTGTTACATTTATCATAATTTTTCTCCTAATGCCACTCAACTGGATTTG
>ONON01000014.1 GCA_900319455.1 uncultured Eubacteriales bacterium | reverse complement strand
CTGTTTTCGGTTGCGTGCTTTCATACAAATGCGGCTGAAATTTCTCAATCCGCAGATGTTGTAACCGGTACACAAAGAATAGTTGTTTCAAATGATGAACTTCTTGAAAAAACGGGTGTTGAAAAAATCATTCTTCCAGAAGGTTATGTGCCTGCAGTCTGCATTTATTATAGCAGAGATGAAGGTGAGTTCATACTCCCCGACAATTTGACTGTTGTGTTTGAAGACGGCTACGAAACAAGCATTCCTCTCGAAATTCAATCTTATCTTGGTTACTATTCAAACTCCGGAATTGGAGAAGCACATTTGCCAAATGGAGAAAAAGTTTTTGTGCGTTTTTACTTTATGTGTTCACCTGATGATTACACTTGGAGCACATATATTAAAGTGAAAAAAGATGAAAATGTTACTATAAAAACAGATTTTAATAATGTTATTATCACAGAACAACCCTTCAGTGCAAATTTAAAACATTATTTTCAAAGTATAGATGGATATTTTTACAGACTCGTTATGGAGGGCGCGCCGTTTTGGAATGATAAAGTTATTTACATATATAACATATCGTCATTTTTTAATGATATAGTAACGGATACCAAGATGTTGATTTTAAGCGTTATAGGGTAATGAAAAAAGTATATGCATAGAAACAACCTGTCGGGAGGAAAAAATCGTAATGAAAAAGATGATTTCTGTTATCCTTGCCCTTACCATGCTGTTTTCGGTTGCGTGCTTTCATACAAATGCGATTGAAACTGTGTTTGCCGAAGAATCCGCAGCCGATACCGATGTTTTTTCAATTTCCGATGTTGAACTGCGTGAAAATTTCGGAATAGAACAGATTGTTTTCCCAAAAAGCTTTGAGCCGGTGGCTTATCTCTCGTATGCCGTATCTTTTACCGGAGAACAGCCCGATTATTTGAATTTTGTTTTTACAGATTCATCTCCGGAAAACACGGCGAACACAAAATGTATAATGACGCCGTCTCCGGATAAAACAAAGTCAAGCGGAAGCATTGAACCGGCAAACGGCAAAGTTATAGATGTGAGTTGCTGTTACAGTTACACTTTGGAAAAAACTTATAAATTCTTCATAACAATTAACTCGGAAGAAAAGGAACACAGAACCGTTCTCGACTGTATAATTAAAAATCAATCTTTGAAAGCCAATATGGATGAATTTCGTGAAATTGTCAGTCGGTATGCAAATGATTCCTTTAATCACATTTCACCACCTGTTTTGTTTTCAGTTACAGGTTTGGTTTTCGTTGTTCTGTTTGAAACAGTAAGGTTTATAATTGTTCCTTTGCTGATACAAATAAACCGCCCTGATTTATTGACACCGTTTATGTATTTCTATTTTAAAACATAACATTGAAAAAATTATGCGGGAAAGAAACATTCAACACTTTAAAAAAGACAGTTGGCAATAAAGGCATAATGTTTTCCAAAGAAGCTTTCCGACACAGTGTATTTTTACATTTCGGTTTTTTGAAACCGCGTTGCAAATTTCGTCTGATGAATAAGCAAAAAAGGGCTGCCGCGGCAGCCCTTTTCTTTTATGTGTATATGGTTGATTATTTCGCGTTTTCAATAAATACTGCGCGGGCGGAGGACATTCCCGTTATCCTTTAAGCCACCGGGCTATATCAACGATTTTTATTCCCTGATAATCATATTCCTCGTGTTTTGTACGGGCAATTATCATTTTGGGGTATGCGTCATTAATCTTCAGTAACGGGTCATACTCGCGTTTGAAGGTTTCGGGATCGCTGATGTTGTCACTGACCTGAATGTAGATTTTCTCCCCGCTTTTTACGGCTATAAAATCTATTTCTTTTTCGTACAGTTTGCCGATATACAGTTCATACCCACGCCTTAACAACTCAACGCAAACAATGTTTTCATACAGTCTGCCGTAATCAAGGTTTCTGCTCCCGAGCAAAGCAAAACGAAAGCCGGTATCGCAAAGGTAGTATTTGTCGGCGGTGTCAAGGTACCTTCTGCCTTTTAAATCATACCGTTTAATATCATAGAAAACAAAGGCGTTGCACAGGTGTTGCACATACTTGCCGATTGTTTTATGGTTGGTGCTTATCTGATTTGAATTGAGAGTGTTCGCGACCTTATTGGGTGATGTTAAATTGCTGATGTTATCCATTAAAAATTCAGCCAAACGGTCAAGAACATAAGTGTCCGGCAAACGGTATTTCTGCACCAGATCACGGTTGATAATGGTGTTGTACACTTCTGAGATATACTTTACTCTGTCCTGTTCATTTCTGTAAAGATATGAGCCCGAGAGCCCGCCTTTTACAACATATTCATCAAACAGCCTGTCAATATCACTTTCTTCATCGTAGTATTGACAGAACTCAGAAAAGCCAAACGGAAACACATGCAGTTCAATATATCTTCCCGTAAAAAGAGTGGCAAGATCGGCACCGAGCAAAAACGCGTTGGAGCCGGTAATGTATAAATCGTATTTTTCACTTGAATAAAGGCTGTTGATTGCTGTTTCAAACCCTTTGCAAAGCTGTACCTCGTCAACAAAAACATAGTTGTTCTTATTATGAATATAACGGCTTTCAACAAATTCATTAAGAGCGTGATATTCCTTTAAAGCTTCAAACTGCATATTGAAAAAATCAATAAAAATTATGTTGGCATTACTGTCGGTTTTTTTCAGGTAATCGACAAACGCCGACAGAAGCTTTGACTTTCCAGAACGGCGGATTCCCGTGATAATCTTGATATCAGGTGTACCCGCAAGGTCAATCAACCGGCTGAGATAGTCTGTTCTTTCTATTAATTTCACGCAACCACTTCCGAAACTTTAATTTTTTTTAACTTTCGCACCTGAATATTATCATTATTGACGATGTTTGTCAAATGCTGTTTTGTGTGCGGAGCGTATCTGCGAATACTGCGCGATTACCTTTACGGCACAGTGTAAAAAAGGACTGCCGCGGCAGCCCTTTTCTTTTATGTGTATATGGTTGATTATTTCGCGTTTTCGATAAAGTCGGCGCAAAGGGGCACAAGCTCATCGGCTCTGTCTTCAATGCACTGGTGGCCGCCGCCTTTGATGGAAAACCGTGCAGTCGCAACGGATTTTTGCAAAAATTGCGTTAATAGTAAAATCAGATACGGTTTTTTCATAACATTTGCAGATAAAAAGATGCAGTAAGTATTACAAAAACGGTTTTTAAGCCTTTTATCGAAAATTAATAAGATTAATGAAAAAAGGATATTTCAGTAGTGACGCATCAGTTATGGTGATAACCACTATTTTTGTTTCAATTCAGGCAATGGCAACCGGACGATTTTTTCTCCATCTGCCTTAGTCTGTACGACACTTTTTATGTTCCTCTTTTACAGCGCCCTTGACGAAAAAAATGAAAAACTATATAATCTATAAAAACTAATTTGTATAAACAAAATTCTATGCTGAAGAGAAAAGAGGAATCCTTTTGAAAAAGCTGCTGTGTGTTCTTTTATCCGTTTTAATGCTTATTCCCTTTGCCTGCGTGTCTCAGGCTTCGCAGGGTACAAATGGGACTTTGAAAATGCTTGCCTACAACGTGTCCGGCATTCCGCTTGTCGGCGATTTTCAAGGCAGTGTGTTCACCTCAACCAATGACCGCGCTTCAAAAATCGGCAAACTTCTTAACTCTTCCGACGCGGATTTTATCGGTGTTGAGGAGGATTTCAACGGCCACAGGTATCTTGCTGCTGAAATGTCGGCGTTCCCCTACCGCTCCGCGAACAGCGGAGGCGTTGCACAGGGTCAGGGTCTCAACATTTTTTCAGTTCACAAGCTTTATAACATTGACCGGGTTAAATGGAACAAGGAGTTCGGCTACCTTTCGGGCTCTACTGATGCTCTTTCCAACAAAGGTTTTATATACAGCCTTATGGAGCTTGAACCCGGAGTTTATATCAATGTAATCACTCTTCATTGCGACGCCGGGTATGAGCCGCTCTCCGTTGCCGCAAGGCGCGACAATTTCAGGCAACTCGCCGAATATATCGGCAAAAATCTGAATGACGGCAGAGCGCTTATAGTTCTGGGCGATTTCAACTTTAAATTCAAGCGTCAGCTCAAAGACGACCTGGTAACCAATCTTCTGGAGCCGACAGGGCTCAAGGATGTTTGGTCGGAGGTTTATAATAACGGACTTTATGACACATCCGATCCTTCATTTGACCTGGATTCCGCGGGTGACACCCTCGACCGTGTTCTTTTCCGCAGCGGCGATTATATGACGCTTGAGCCGATGTCGCAGACCGTGCCTCCGCTCACCGGTGAAAACGGAGAACGCTACACCGACCACAACCCTATGCTTACCGAATTTGAGTACACCCTGACAGGCAGTGAGCCTGTTCCCCGGCAACTCACCGAACCGGAGAAAGAAAACGAAACGCTTCTCAACATTAAAGAAATCGGCTGGACGGTTATTCGCTTTTTCCAGCTCATTTTGGGTCTTACCGAACTTCCATACCTGATTGCTCAGGGAATTGAATTGCTTATAAACGGAAAAATGCCGTAAGCGAAAACCTCTTACAACCTTACAAAACCAAAACAGCGAGCCGCGTTTTTCACGGCTCGCTCCTGTTATATTATTAAACTCTTATTGTTTTGTAACCGGCTTTACTTTCTGTAATCTATTCCGGCTTTTTTAGCCTGCGAATGCTGAAGCCGGCGCGGAATTAAAAACATTTTGCCATCTTTTATAAGTCTGCTGCCCGTCTGGTGATATGAGAACGAAACGCCTTTTTCAACACACTGCTTTCTTACATCAATCACCCAGTCAAAATCACATGGTCTCGCGTTTGCGCCGGATTCTCCTCCGACGGAAACAGACGCGATTTCTCCGTTCAGATAGCGTGAGATGTCAACGCGCTCAAGCATAGGCTCAATGCCTACCGTTCTGTGCTTAACCGGCGCGTTTATAAACACAGGCAGACGGTAATCAGCCATAGCCTGATTTTCCACAGTACATCCGATAATAACATTTTCGTACCCGTCGCCCCAATCACCGGGCACACAACGCTCCAGCCTGTCAATGCGTTTTGTGTAGAACATAAACACACAGTCGCTTCGTTCTTTTATCATTGCCCACGCCTCATCACGCCAGGCGTCCGCGTCGGGCAGAAAAAAATCCGATGTAAAGCAGGTGTATATATATGAGCCGGGCGGCACTTTGTATTCACCGCTTCTGTTTTTTAAAACCGGCAATCTGAAATTACCGGTTTTGCGGCAGATGTTGCTTTCATTGCCCCTGTTATGCATGGCGTCAAGGCGGTAAACATAGCAGTTTTTACAGCCCGGGCTGATTTTTGTGCAGCCGTGCCACGGGTTCCATCCTATGCTCATTTTTTATTTAACGGGATTTTTGAGAGTGTATGCCATTTCACACACTGTTTCATCAACGGTATCGTAACGCCACTCACCGTTGTAAAAATCCCTGCCCCTCACATACACCTCGTTTTCATAAACCTCAACCTCAATGCCTATGCCGCTTTCTTTGTATATTTCATTATCTCCGTTGCCGGCAAGTTCTGTCAGACGGGGCAGATATATCTCGGGGTAACCGTTATCGGCATGAAACGACCAGAAAAGGTAAAGCGGCATATGAGTATGACCCACAAAGCTCACCAGATCGTTTTTCTCGTTATACCCGGCAAGCGTTTCGGCAAGCCTTGATGTGCTCTCACCGTTTTCATCAACAACACTGTCTGCGGGGTAATGCGAAAAAACGAAAACAGGTTTTCCGCTTTTCTCTGCCTCGGCAAGCACACCGTCAAGCCAGGCAAACTGCTCCTCGCTGATATACATATCATACACTTCCTGCGCTTCCATACCGAGCACAATAAAATAATAACCGTTGACAACCTCATAATAATAAGGATGCTCCAGCTGTCTGCCGAAAAAGGCGTAAGTATAGTCATACCAGCGGTTTTGCAGAGTTCCGTAATCACCTTCGCCGTTGCCTATATCGTGATTGCCCAAAACTGGGAATATTTTTTCGCCGCCGAGAAGCGTTGAAACCGCTCCGTGAAACAGCAAATTTTCAATATGCTGGCAGTTCATTGTGTTATCGCCGAGAAAAATAACGGCGTCATTTCCGCTTTTGTTCTTTTTTACATTCTGAAGAGCTCTCACAAACACCTTGTAGCGTGAAAAATTGTTGCCCTCAATATGCGAGTCGGAAAGCACGGAAAAGTTCAGTTCGCATTTCTCCGGTTCTCTTACATCATATTCCGTGGTTTTACCGTCACCTGCGGGAATCAGCATAACAAGAGTTATAACTGCGGCAATAATTCTTAAAAAGAACGATTTTACAAGCATACGGCACCTCTTAAATAAAATATCTTTTTTATTATAATCCCACTCGGCAATTATTTCAAGAGACGCCGGCTTCTTGATTTTTTATTCTGATATGTTATTATTAACCTGCAAGTATTTATATTTTTGATTTTACGGGAGGTCTGTATGCTGCGTACTGTTATTAAAGGTATTATTTCATTTTTTTTGAGCGTCAGCGCGCTGTTCAACTCGCTTGCCGGGCAGATAAGCGGCAAGCCGTACACAAAAGGCAACAGTATTGATATGAGCAAGTTTGAACTTGTCTGGAGCGACGAGTTTGACGGCGACACTCTTGACAGAACAAAATGGGATTTCTCTTGGTGGATAACAGAACGAAAGGGCGGGTACTGGCACGAGGATATGGTGCGTGTTGAAAACGGCAACCTTGTTATATCCGCCGAATATAAAGATAAGGCTCTGCCCTACCGTTACACCGAATATGACTGGATTAAGCCCTACAAACCGGGTTGGTATACAGGCAAGGTTGTAAGCCGCAACAAATATGAACAGACCTACGGTTATTTTGAGGTGCGCTGTATTCTGCCCGCGGCAACCGGTATGTGGAGCGCCTTCTGGCTTATGAACGACGACGGCGTTTACAATGTTGACGGTTCCGGCGCAGACGGCACGGAAGTTGATGTTTTTGAATCGTTCTACTATAAAGATTACGCCTGGGGCGGAGATTACATTTCATCCGGCATTCATTATGACGGTTACGGTGAAGACCACAAGGGCGCTACCGTAGGCAAATGCTACATTGAAAATGACCCGTATAACGAATACAACACTTATGGTCTCGAATGGACGAAGGATGAATACATTTTCTATATAAACGGAAAAGAAACAGGCAGATTAACACCCGACGGCGGAGTTTCGCAAAACCCCGAATATTTTTTGCTCTCCTGTGAGTTCGCGGGTGAAAACGGCATTCAGAGCTCCGACCGCCACGGCACCGGTGAAATAAGCAAAACTCCCGAAAAAAACTGGCCCGCGGAATTCAAAGTCGATTACATCAGATGTTATCAGTATAAAGATTTGCTTTAAAAGCCCCCGATTGTATATATTGCAGTTGTTATATTTAAAAAACTATGATATAATATAATGATTTTTTAAAGAAAGGTTGATTGATTTGAGAGCCGTTATTACCGTTGTCGGCAAAGATACTGTCGGTATTCTTTCGGGAGTTTCCGATATTTGCGCAAAAAACAATATAAACATTATAGAAGTTTCGCAGAGCATTCTTCAGGAGCTGTTCTGTATGATTATGCTTGTTGATATGGATAAATCCGGCATCGCTTTCGCCGATTTTTCCGACAGTTTAAAAGCTATGGGCAAAGAAAAAAATCTTCAGATTCACGCTATGCAGGAAGATGTTTTCAATGCCATGCACCATGTATGATTCCGGGAGGGAACGTTAAATGATTAACACGCGCGACATTCTCGAAACCATACAGATGATTGAGAATGAAAACCTTGACATAAGAACGGTAACAATGGGTATTTCTCTGCTTGACTGCTGCTGTGATGACATTGACCGCTCCTGCGCGAAGGTTTACGATAAAATCACCCGCCTTGCCGAGAGGCTTGTGCCCGAGGTTGACACAATAGAAAAAGAATACGGAATACCGATTATCAACAAAAGAATAGCCGTTACCCCGGTTGCGATGCTGACGGCGGCATCGGGCGGCGACCCGGTTAAATACGCGAAAACCCTTCAGAGGGTTGCCGACACCGTGGGCGTAAACTTTATAGGCGGATACTCCGCGCTTGTTCAAAAGGGCTTTTCGGTGGGAGATGAACAGCTTATCAAAAGCATTCCCGAGGCGCTCGCCTGCACATCCAACCTCTGCTCAAGCGTAAACATCGGCTCAACCAAAACCGGTATCAATATGGACGCGGTTGCTGGCATGGGCTCGGTTATTCGCGAATGTGCCGAACTCACAAAAGACAACAACTGCATAGGCGCCGCGAAACTTGTTGTTTTTTGCAACGCCCCCGAGGATAACCCCTTTATGGCCGGCGCGTTTCACGGGCCGGGCGAACCGGAGTGCGTTATCAATGTAGGCGTATCGGGGCCCGGCGTGGTTCGGGCGGCTCTTGCCAAAATTCCGGGCGCTAACATCACCGAGGTTGCCGACACCGTTAAAAAAACCGCATTCAAAATCACCCGTATGGGTCAGCTTGTTGCTTCACAGGCCGCCGAAAGGCTCGGTGTTCCTTTCGGAATTGTTGACCTTTCTCTCGCCCCTACTCCGGCGGTAGGCGATTCCGTTGCCCACATTCTTGAGGAAATGGGGCTTGAAAGTTGCGGCGCTCACGGCACAACAGCCTGCCTCGCGCTGCTTAATGACGCGGTTAAAAAAGGCGGCACAATGGCCTCGTCGCATGTGGGAGGGCTTTCGGGCGCGTTTATTCCCGTTTCGGAAGACGCGGGTATGATTGACGCGGCGAGAAGCGGCTGCCTGTCAATAGAAAAACTTGAGGCTATGACCTCTGTTTGTTCCGTAGGGCTTGATATGATTGTCATTCCGGGCGATACACCCGCGGATATAATATCCGCAATAATCGCGGATGAGGCGGCAATAGGAATGGTCAATTCCAAAACAACGGCTGTAAGGCTTATCCCGGCAATCGGCAGAAGTGAGGGTGAGGAACTCAATTTCGGAGGTCTGCTCGGCTCGGGCCCCGTTATGAAGGTCAACACAGCTTCACCGGCAAAATTCATTTCAAGAGGCGGAAGAATTCCGGCTCCGTTGCAGAGTCTTAAAAACTGAGAGGTTCCCTTTATAATGAAAGTTCTTGTTACGGGCGCGCACGGGCAGTTGGGCTCCGATGTTGTTGCCCGTCTCACAGCCCGCGGATTTGAAACGATCGGCGCGGGTAAAGAGGATTTTGATATTACCGACAAAGAAGCCGTTGTAAGGTTTTTTGAAAAAGAAAAGCCCGGTGCCGTCATTCACTGCGCGGCATACACAGCCGTTGACAGGGCTGAAAAAGAGCGTGAGCTCTGCCGCGAAATCAATGTTGAGGGCAGCGGGAATATTGCCGCCGCGGCTCAGAACATCGGCGCGAAAGCGCTTTATGTCTCAACCGATTATGTTTTCGGCAGCAACTCAAGCAGTCCGCTTGAAACAGATGATGAAAAAAAACCGCTAAATGTTTACGGTCAGACAAAGCTTGACGGCGAAAACGCCGTACTTGCCGCGTGCGAAAAAGTCTTTGTTGTGCGTGTGTCGTGGGTTTTCGGCAAAAACGGAGCTAATTTTGTAAAAAGTATGCTTCGCCTCGGCAGCGGGCAAAATGAACTCAGAGTTGTATGCGACCAGATAGGCTCTCCGTCATACACGGTTGACCTCGCGACGCTTTTTTGCGATTTGATACAAACAGAAAAATACGGAATATATCATGCCTCAAATGAAGGATACTGCTCATGGGCGGATTTCGCCGCCGAGATTATGAAGCTTTCCGGCATGGCATGTTCAATAATACCCATTGCGTCAGCCGAATATAAAACGGCCGCCGTTCGGCAACTCAATTCCCGGCTTTCCAAGGCGTCTCTTGACAAAAACGGCTTTACGCGCCTTCCCGCATGGCAGAACGCGCTTGAGAGGTATTTCGCGGAAGACTGACACATTTAACGGAGATAAAATGGACGAAGAAGAAAAAAAGCTCAATAACGGTTCCGACATACAGGGCGACGGTGCAAGCACTGCCGCCGGCGCCGCTGAGCCCGAAAATACAGATGACATTTTCTCATCCCTCCTCAACGCCGAACAGATAGAAGCTGATTTTGATAAAATCAATTTTGAAATATTCGGCGAAACGGAGCAGACGCAGTTTGCACCGGAGCCCGCCGAGAAGGATGACGCGTCGGAGACCCGGCCTGTTAATCACGAAAGCAAAGCCGATGAACCCCCAGCAGGCACAAAAAGTGAAAGAAAAAAGAGCGCAAAAAGCATAAACACCGATGACTTTGTAATAAATGTTACCGAAAAGCAGAAAAAAAAGGCCGACAGAGCAAAAGCTAAGCAAAAGCTCAAAGAGAGAAAAGCGCGTGAGAAGCAGCGCAAAAAAGAACAGTCGCCTTACGGAGATGTTTCGCTTGCGCACCTGCTTTATGAGCTTGTTTACTCTTTCGGTTACGGTGTTATTCGCTATTCAAAAGGAGTTTCTCTGTTTTTCGCCGCTTCTGTGGCAAAACCGTTCATAGTATTTTTCAAAGCCTTAGGCACGGGAAAAAAGAAAAAAGAAAAACGCACATTCGGTCAGAAATTATCGGATCTGCTTGAAGAATATACACATTTCCGGGAGGATTCCGCCACCGCGAGGCAGGCTTTTCGCCGTGTTTGGCGCGACCCCGAAAGAATGCGTAAGGCACTGAAGCTTTATTTCTCTCATATTAAAAAGAATTACCGGCACTTTCTGCGAACGGCAGGCAATTTTCTTCTGCCTGTTGCCGCCTGCGCGATTTTGGTGCTTTCGGCCGCGTATTGGAAGGATATGACCTTTGCCCTTGATGTAACATACAACAATATAAGCCTCGGCTGTATCGGCGAAGAATCCGTATATATGGAAGCGCAGGATTTAATAGCCGAAAAACTTGACACCGGCGCGTATTCCTTTGACGGCGGAGACGCGGATCTTGCGGGAATAAACGCGTCTCTTGACGCTCAATACAAACTGCGCCTTGTTTCACTTGATGAGCTTAATGACGCCGAAACAATATGCGACAGGGTTATTGAAAACTCCGCAGACAGCCTGACCAACGCCTGCGGCATATATATTGACGGCGAATTTTTCGGCGCCGTTAAAAATGAAGCCGACGCGAAAACCGTTTTTTACAACTATCTTCAGCCTTACCTCGCCGACGCGGAGAAAGAAGGCTATGTAGTCGGCTTTGCGGAGGATGTCGAATACAGGCAGGGTATTTACTCCGATACCGAAAAAATCATTATCGACCCGCAAACACTTGGCAAAAAAATACATGGCAGAAAAACCGTTTACAACGAGTATAAAATGCAGGAATATGACACCCTTGAGCACCTTTCCGTTTTATCGGGCGTTTCTCAGGAAAGGCTTATAGAATTGAATCCCGATTACAATTGGGAGAATATTCATGAGGGTGATAAAATCACATACGAAAAAGAGACAAATGTTTTAAGGATCCAAAAAACGGTTATTACAACCCAAACCGTTGAGGTGCCGTTTGAAACAATAATCACTAAAGACAACACAAAATACGCGGGTTATTCCAATGTAACGCGAAAGGGCGTCAAGGGTAAAAACCGCGTGACAACAACAAAAATATACATTGAGGATGTGCTCTCCGATGTTCAAAGTCAGGCCGAGGTAATCACGCGCCCCGTTTCCGAGATAAAGACAGTGGGCGGTATGAGTTACTACGGCGCAATAGTTATAGGCACAACCTCCGCAAAAGGCTTCCTGTGGCCCGCTCCGAGCTGCAACTACATAAGCTCATCTTACGGTTACAGGAGTTCCGGCTTCCACGACGGGGTTGACCTGTGCCGCGCCGACGGCGGAGCTGTCGGCACCTCCGTTGTAGCCTCGCGTGACGGCTGGGTTGAATACGCGGGATGGAACACCACCGGCTACGGCAATATGGTGCTTATAAACCACGGCGACGGCTACAAAACAAGATACGGGCATATGCTTTCAGGCTCAATCTGCGTATCGGTCGGCGATTATGTTTATGCCGGCCAGCAGCTCGGCAGAGTAGGCTCAACCGGCAACTCAACAGGACCGCATCTTCATTTTGAAGTTATATATTACGGTGAAAAGAAGAACCCGATGAACTACCTTTCACGCTGAGGTGATAAAAATGGATGTTAAAGAAATTCTCTCAAAATGCGACCATACCCTGCTCAACCCCGCGGCAACCTTTGATGAAATAAAGGCGCTGTGCGACGAGGCGATAAAATACGAAACTGCTTCCGTCTGCATACCCGCCTGCTATGTCAAGGCGGCAAAGGAATATGTCGGCGGCAGGCTTGCGATATGCACGGTTATCGGCTTCCCTAACGGTTATTCAACCACAGCGGCAAAATGCTTTGAGGCTGCCGACGCCGTAAAAAACGGTGCTGATGAAATTGATATGGTAATTAACATAGGTATGCTCAAAGCCGGCGAATATGACTTTGTTCTCAATGAAATAAAAGCGGTAAAAGCCGCCTGCAACGGCAAACTGCTGAAAGTCATCATCGAAACCTGCCTTCTCACCGATGAGGAAAAGGTGAAAATGTGCGAAATCGTCTCACTGTCGGGAGCCGACTACATAAAGACCTCCACGGGCTTTTCAAAGGGCGGCGCGACTTTTGCCGATGTTGAACTGTTTGCGAAAAATGTCGCCCCGCATCTTAAAATCAAGGCGGCAGGCGGAATTTCATCGCTTGAGGACGCCGAAAAATTCATAGCTCTCGGCGCGTCAAGGCTCGGCACAAGCAGAGTTGTAAAAGCGGTTAAGGAGGCTGAAAATGGTTGAATCCCTTCACATAAAGCCGCTTGATAACATTCTTTTCGGCAAAACGGTGCTTATGCCGGGTGACCCTCTGCGTTCCGAATTCATAGCGAAAAACTTTCTTGAAAATCCGATTCTTGTAAACGGCGTGCGCGGAGTAAACGGCTACACAGGCTTATATAAAGGCGTAAAAGTCAGCGTTATGGCAAGCGGAATGGGTATGCCGTCAATAGGTATATATTCATATGAGCTTTATAAAAATTTTGATGTGCAGAACATTATCCGCATAGGTTCGGCGGGCGCGATAAGCACAGACTGTAAGTTGCGGGATGTGATAGCCGGACTTGCCGCCTGCACGGATTCGGCTTTTTCAAAGCAGTATTCTTTAAGCGGCACAGTTGCTCCCGTGTGTGACTACTCCCTTCTTGAGGCAGCGAAAGCGGCGGCGGATGAAAAAGGAGTAAGCCTTAAAATCGGCAGTATTTTTTCAAGCGATATTTTTTATGATGACACCCGCGACCAGACTGAATGGGCAAAAATGGGTTGCCTGTGCGTTGAAATGGAGGCGGCGGCACTTTATATGACGGCAATGCGCTTAAACAAACGCGCTTTAACATTATGCACCGTTTCAAACCTTCTTTTTGAGCCGTTTGACTCACTCTCTGCCGACGACTGCCGCGTTTCCTTTGACGAAATGGCTCTGACAGCTCTTGAAACGGCTGTAAAGGCTGAAGAACTGCCACACCTTGAATGCAGAAAATAATTCAGAATATAAAATTACAACGGAGGATGCTTATGAACCCGAAATTAGAACCGCTGTTCACCCCGTGGAAAATCGGAAACTGTGAAATCAAAAACCGCATTGTTCTTACAAGTATGGGCGGCACCGACCTTTTCGGATGGATGGAGAAAAACCACTTTGACAAAGACGGCGCGGATTTCATACTTGAGGTCGCGAAAAACAACGCGGGCCTTGTTCTGCCCGGCTGTCAGCCCGTCTATAACCCGATGTTCGGGCAGTGGCTGCACAAAAACAAAAAGATGTTCAATGACCTTGCGAAATGGATGCCCGAATTTCACAAAACGGGCGCGAAGCTCTTTGTTCAGCTCACCGCGGGCTTCGGGCGCTCATTTACAATCAGCTCAATGATGGAGATGCTTTACACAACCCCCGTCATCAACAAACTGTCAAAACCGTTTATGAATCTTGATAAAATCACCGCGTCCGCCTCGCCCTCACCCAACCGCTGGTCGGATAAAGTCCCCTCCCGCGAAATGACAAAGGCGGAGATTCAGCAGTTCATCGACTCCTTCGCGAAAAGCTCAAAGCTTCTTAAAGACGCGGGCGTTGACGGCGTTGAAATTCACGCCGTTCATGAGGGCTATCTGCTTGACCAGTTCACTCTTAAATATGTTAACAAACGCACCGACGAATACGGCGGCTCACTTGAAAACCGCTACCGCTTTGCCGCCGAAATAGTCAAAGCAATCAAAAAAGAGTGCGGCAGTGACTTCCCTGTTTCACTGCGTTACTCCGTTGTTTCCAAAACAAAGGGCTTCCGTCAGGGCGCTCTGCCCGGTGAAGACTACGTTGAGGCAGGCAGAGATATGGCTGAATCCGAGCAGGCTGTAAAATTCCTTCAGAACGCGGGCTATGACTGCCTTAACTGCGACAACGGCACCTATGACGCGTGGTACTGGGCTCATCCCCCCGTTTATATGCCCGAAAACTGCAACCTTGCCGATGTTGAACACATAAAGAATTACTGTGACATCCCCGTCATCTGCGCCGGCAGGCTCGACCCCGTTGTTGCCGCCGACAGCATTTCTCAGGGTAAACTTGACGGCGCCGGATTCGCGCGCCCCTTCTTAGCCGATGTTCAGTGGGTTACCAAGCTTATGGAAGGCGAAGAGGACGACATCCGCCCCTGCATTCTTTGCCACAACGGCTGTTTCAATATGTGCCACTACAAGGGCGTTCCCAACGATCAGGAATTGAGCGACTCCCTGCACCTCGCCCGCTGCGCCGTAAATGCCGAAACCATGCAGAAGGGAAAACACCACATAACAAAAACCTCCTCGCCGAAAACGGTTCATATCGTCGGCGGCGGCATAGGCGGTATGGAGGCCGCGAGAGTGCTTAAACTCAGAGGTCACAACCCCGTCATCCATGAAAAGAGCGGCGTGCTCGGCGGCACATTCATCCCGGCGAGCGCGGAATCCTACAAGGGCAAACTCCGCGACCTGCTTGAATGGTACCGCAGACAGATGAGCGAGCTCGGCATTGAGGTTAAACTGAACGACGAAATAAAAGATATTTCCGCGTTCGGCGGCGCGCCCGTGATTATAGCTACAGGCTCAACTCCCAGGCAGCTCAGAAAGGTGCCGGGCTATGAAAAGATGATTGAAGCCTGCGACTTCCTCAACGGAGCCGAAACAGGTAAAACGGTTGCCGTTATAGGCGGCGGACTCACCGGCTGTGAAATCGCTTATGAAATCGCGCTCAAAGGGCAGCAACCGATAATCGTCGAAATGAAAGACGACCTCGTAAGTCAGAAGGGCGTTTGCCTCGCGAACTCCTCCTATCTGCGCGAGTGGTTCGCCCTGCACAAGGTGCCGACCTATCTCGAAACAACTCTCAAAGAGGTTAAAGACGGTTCGATAATCTGCACCGGCAAAGACGGCAAGGATATTGAAATAGCCTGTGACAGCGTCATAAGCTGCGCCGGCTACATTCCCGCTCCGCTTGTAAGCGAAAAAACAAAAAATGTTTACCTTGTGGGCGACTGCCTCGCCATAGGCAACCTGCGCTCGGTAATCTGGCGCGCCTATGAAACGGCAATGAAAATTTAACAGTTGATTGAACAACTCAAAAGTAAAAGCGACCTGTGCATTTTTCGCAGGTCGCTTTTTTGTTATTGTCTCTTAAGAGCCAACACAAAAGCCGGCACGGTTTGTTTTCGTGCCGGCTGATAATTTATAATTACAGTTTGTTTCTCTGGATTTTGCCGCTTATGCTCTTGGGCAGGGAATCGCGGAACACAACAAGCCTGGGGTATTTGTAAGGGGCTGTGTGCGCCTTGACGTAATCCTGAATTTCTTTTTTGAGTTCATCCGTGCCCTTTGTGCCTTTTGTAAGGACTATTGAAGCCTTTACAATCTGGCCGCGAACTTCATCCGGTGCGGCGGAAACGCCGCATTCAAGAACATAGGGCAGCTCCATAATAACGCTTTCAATCTCAAAGGGTCCTATGCGGTAGCCGGAGGATTTGATAACATCATCAACCCTGCCGACATAGAAAAAGAATCCATCCTCATCCCTGTAAGCCGTGTCGCCCGTGTGATACCAGCCGTTGCGCCAGGTTTCGGCTGTTTTTTCTTCATCTTTATAATAACAGACGGCAACACCGTAGGGCAGACCGTTTTTGATATTAATGCAGATTTCACCCGTTTCGCCCGCGGGGAGCGGCTTGTCGTCGGGGTCGAGAATCTGAACATCATAGATTGGGGCGGGCTTGCCCATTGAGCCGATTTTATGCTCCGCGCCGCGCATATTGCCGCAGATAAGCGCTGTTTCGGTCTGCCCGAAGCCCTCTAAAATCTGAAGGCCTGTTGCCTGCTCGAAAAGTCTGTAAACCTCGGGATTGAGCGCTTCGCCCGCCGTGGTCATATGCTGAATGGATGACAGGTCGTATTTTGTGATGTCCTGACGCACCAGCATTCTCAAAAGAGTCGGCGGCGCGCAGAAGGTTGTTATGTTATACTCCTTGAACATCGGCAGAATGTCCTCCGCGTGGAAGCGGATTTCATCATAGACAAACAGAGCGGTTTCGCACATCCACTGGCCGTATAGCTTGCCCCACGCCGCCTTTGCCCAGCCTGTGTCGGAATAGCTTAAATGCAAGCCGTCGGGGTCAACATCATGCCAGTATTTTGCCGTATGGAACTGACCGAGAGGATATTTGTAGCTGTGAACCGCGAGTTTCGGGAAGCCGGATGTGCCCGAGGTAAAATACATCAGCATATAGTCATCGCCGCCGGGAGCGTCCGCGGGTTTGGCGTAATGCGTTGAAAAGCGCATATATTCCTCATTGAAATCGCGCCAGCCCTCTCTTGTGCCGTTGACAATAAGCTTGTTTACCATACCGTCGTAGCTTTTGAGCGCTTCCTCTACATTCGGGCATATCTCCTCGCCGTCGGCGGTGCAGATAATTGTTGTAACCCCGGCGAATTTAAACCTGTATTCATAATCGTGAGGAAGGAGCTGGAAGGTAGCGGGTATTGAAACCGCGCCGATTTTTTCAAGCGCAAGGGTAGCGAACCAGAACTGATAGTTCCTTTTGAGAACAAGCATAACCCTGTCGCCCTTCTTTATGCCGAGAGAAAGAAAATAATTTACACAGCGGTTTGTGTGCTGCTTTATCTCTTTCCATGTAAAGCGGGTTGGAATCTTATCTTTTGAAACATAGACCATCGCGATTTTGTCCGGGTCTTTGTCGGCTATTTCGTCAATAATATCAAAAGCGTAGTTGAAATGCTCCTCGTTTTTGAATTTTATTGAAATCGGGGTGCCGTTTTCATCTTCAACCGTGTCGATATATCTTTTGTAAATGCGGTCTTTGGTGTCACGCACATGCTTCATCTGCGGCGCGCCGACTCGCTTTGTGGGCTGAAGTTCGGGAATAGGCTCACCGGACGGGTTGAGAACAATGGCGTAAAAGCTGCAGTCTCTGCCGCCGACCGCTCTTTCGCCGTGTGGCTTTCCGGAATCGAAATAAATGCTGTCACCGGCGTTTAAAATCTCGCTGTGACTGCCAACCTGAACCTCAAGCTGACCGTCAATAACAATGTCAATCTCCTGCCCCGCGTGAGTTGTGAGTTCTATCGGTTTTGACAGGGCATCCTCACTGTATTTGCTTATGACATAAAGCGGCTCCGAAATCCTGTTTTTGAAGCCGTAAGCCATATTGTAGTAAGTCATTCCGTGCGCGTCTGAGATTCTCGGCGCTTCTCCCCTGCGGGTTACAAAATAGGAATAAAGTTTGGGTGACTTGCCTTCAATAAGGTTGGTGACATCAACCTGAAAAGCGCTTGCGCATCTGTAAAGAAAGGCAAAATTAAGGTCGCTTTCTCCTTTTTCGCAGGCAAGGTACTCATCAACGCTCACACCTGTTTTTTCGGCCATTTCCTCAACCGTTATGCCTTCGATTTCACGCAGCTCGCGTATTCTTGCCGCCATTTCGTGAATTTTCATATCAAGGTTGTTAATCTGCATAGGGGATTACCTCCGTTTCGGGGCTGAAAAAAACCCGCCCCAAAGTTAATTGAACTTTGAGACGAGTATAAATCAATACCCGCGGTACCACTCAAATTGTGTTCTCACACCACTCAGGCTCTGACAAGCCGTATGCTTTTACGCAGCAGTCACGGGGAGGTTCTACTTGCCCTCGGGTTTTCTTCCTCCCGGCTCGGAAGCTACAGATTTGCACCGCGCGCCGGCAACTCACACCAACCGCCGCCTCTCTTAAGGCCGCAAATGCAATCACTCTTCGTCAAAGCCTTTTAATATTTTGTTTAGCTTAACAAGCTCGCCGTAAGCGGCCGCTTGCTTTTGCTTAGATATAATAAACCATATTTCACTTTTTGTCAAATGTTTTTTAAATGTTGGGAACAACACTGAAACGCAGAACCCGCGAATCATTCGCAAAAAACTGAACAATTTCATCAACCGGGAAATCGGAAGGCGTTTTGATAACCACACTGTAATGGAACTGACCGTCGGTGCTGTCACCGGCATTGTCTATTTCAATTTCTTCAAGCTGAGTGTTCCAGTTTTCAAGGCGGGCGAGAAATTCTTTTTGAAAAGTGCCGTCCTCCTGAATGTTGAAATCAAGTTTATTGTCAGTCCACGATTCAACGGCAAATTTGAATTTGTGCATAACAAATTGAATAACAACAACCACAACCATCGCAAACAGGCCTATGCCGTACATACCCGCTCCGATCGCGAGCCCTATGCCGGCGGTTGCCCATATTCCCGCCGCGGTGGTAAGGCCCTTTATGCTTGCGCCGTGCTTAAAGATAACTCCCGCGCCCAAGAAGCTTATACCGCTGACAACCTGAGCGGCAATCCGGGCAGGGTCTGCTCCTCTGGTTCCGTTAAATATTCCTCCCGCCGCGTCGGTAAGATCCATAAATCCGTATTTGGAAACTATCATCATCAGCGCCGCCGCGCAGCATACCATAATATGTGTGCGCAGACCCGCGTTTTTAAGCCTTTTGCTGCGTTCAAATCCTATTGCCGCGCCGCAAACACAGGCGACAAGTATTCTGATAAAGAAATCGAAATACTGCCACAGATTAATTTGCTTTGAAAAATACTCCACCAGAGTCATGATAATGCTCCTTTCCGAAAAATATGTTGCCGATGTATATTTTGTTATTATATCACACCGTTATTTTTTTTTCAAGTTTTGAAATATGGCTTTGTTCGGGCGAAAACATCGTTATTTCTTTTCACCGTTACCCCGAATTTCACCTTATTATTTTTAGTTATATTTAATATTGACTTTTACATTTTCGGTGTTATAATTTAAACTCTAAAAAAAGAAGGGTGCTGAAGCCCTTGCGAAACACTTGTGAAAGGAGGCGTTTTCTTGACCAAAAAGCGAAAAGCCGTCAGCATCGCGGTGTTTGCGGCAATAATAATCGCTCTGATAATCGGCATAGCCGCAACGGCCCGGCCCGACGCGGTTAAGGAACCGATAAACGAGGTTATGAAAGACGCGGTTCTGCACGAAACGGGAAGAATAAATCTTTTCGGCGAACTCCGGGTTAATCCGGCGCTTATTTCGGCTTACATTGTTTCCGGAATACTGATTGCGTTTGCCCTGGTTGTGCGGATTTTTGTCATTCCGAAATTCACGCTTGTTCCGGGCAGATTCCAATATCTTCTCGAAAAAGGTGTCGGCCTTTTCACGGGGCTGGCTAAACAGAACAGCCCGCAGAAAACACAGTTTATCGGCGGATACATCTTTACGGCGGGCGCTTATATATTTTTCGGAACAATATTTGAACTGTTCGGCTTTCAGGCAGTTACGGTCTCCGGGCACTCAATCGCTCTGCCCGCGCCGCTCGCGGACATAAACGGCGCGATAGCAATGGGATTTTTCTCATACGGTGTTATTCTGTTCGGCGGGCTTATAAACAACGGAATTAAAGGTATGTTTCACGCTCTCAAGGATTTCACACTGCCCGTTTCAATGAGTTTCCGTCTGTTCGGCGCCCTGCTTTCAGGCGCGCTTGTAACCGAACTTGTTTATTACTACTCACTTACAAGTTATGTTTTGCCCGTTATTGTGGGTGTGCTGTTTACCCTTTTACACGCGCTTATTCAGGCATATGTTCTGACTATGCTTGTTTCAATATTCTACGGCGAGTCCTCCGAAAAAAAGGAGAAAGCCGAAAAACCCGAAAAGATTAAAAAAGAGAAAAGAAGGAAAACAGTATGAATAAAACAGTTAAAATCGTTATGGCTTTAATCGGCGTTATGATTATTCTCGGCGCTTTTATGCTCCCCGCGTTCGCGGATGACGACGGAAGGTCCCTCATCGCTCCCGTTTCCGAATCGGGCGAAAAGCTCATCGCCGCCCCCGAAAGCGAAGCAGCGGAGGAAGAAGAAACCGAAGAAGCCGACGCCGGAACAAATGTCAAAAGCGCCAAGGCAATAGCCGCCGCAATCGTTCTTGCGTTTGCTTCCGCGGCAGGCGCGATAGCGATGGCAATAGCAATCAAGAGCGCCTCCGACGGCACCGCCCGTCAGCCCGAGGCGGCAGGCAGCATCCGTTCGGGTATGATGCTCGGCCTCGTCTTCATCGAGACCGTCGTCATCTACGCTCTCATCGTCGCTATAATGATTATTTTCGTTCTTTAATTACACGGAGGCTACAAAATGCCGTTAAACATTGATATTCAACAGATTCTGCTCCATATGCTGAATTTCGTCATCCTTTTCGCGGTGATGTATTTCGTGCTTTACAAGCCCGTAAAAGCCTTCATCGACAAGCGTGACGCGTGTTTCAGGGAAATGGAGGAAAAGGCGAAAAAAGATCTCGACGACGCTGCTGCGGCGAAGAGCGAGTATGAAGAAAAGCTCAGAGGCGCGGCGGAGGAAATCAGGACCATGAAAGCCGAAGCGCAGAAAGACAGCCGCGAGGATGCCGACAAAATCCGTTCCGACGCGAAAAAAGAAGCGAAGGAAATTTTAAATGTGGCTAAACTCAAAGCGGAACACGACACAGAGGTAATGATTAAAAACGCTAATTCCGAAATCTGCGAACTCGCTCAGCAGGCGGCTGAAAAATTTGTTATTGACAACACGGCCGACGCTTATGACAGCTTTATTCACTCCGCGGGAATTTCGGACAAGGACTGATTGTTATGGATATAAACCCCGAATGCGCCTACATATATTCCGACACCGAGCCGAGCGAATCTCAGCTTAAGGCGCTGTTAAAATTCCTTAAAGAAAAACACAATATTGAAAAAATTGAATATATCCGCGACGCCACCGTAACGGGCGGCTTCAAAATGACCGCCGGCGACAGACTTTATGACTGGACCAACAGCGGAAAACTCAAACAGTTTCAAGCCGCTGTTGAAAAATTCGTCGGCAAAGACGATGTTATGCCGCTGCTCAGAAATGCCATTGCAGGGTTCAGCCCGAATACTTTGGGCGAGGAAATCGGCACGGTAATGACCGTAGGCGACGGAATAGCCATTGTTAAAGGCCTTGAAAGTGCCGAGTACGGCGAGATTCTGATGTTTGAAGGCGGCTCAAGGGGGCTTATTCAGGACCTGCGTGAGGACGAAATAGGCTGCATTCTTTTTGACGACGGTGACGATGTTCTTCAAGGCGACCTTGTTCTCAGAACAGGCAGGGTTGCCGGTATGCCGGTAGGCGACGACTACATAGGCAGGGTTGTTGACGCTTTGGGCAATCCCGTTGACGGTCTGGGTGAAATCATACCGGACGATGTCTATCCGGTTGAAAAGCACGCGCCGGGAATAATCGAAAGGCAGCCCGTAAGCGTTCCGCTTGAAACTGGTATTCTCGCCATAGATTCAATGTTCCCCATAGGCAGAGGCCAGAGGGAGCTTATAATCGGCGACCGTAAAACAGGCAAAACAGCCATAGCGGTTGACACGATTATTAACCAGAAAGGCAAAAATGTTATCTGCATCTATGTAGCTATAGGTCAGAAGTCAAGCTCGGTTTCCGCTCTTGTGAACACACTTGAAAAGTATGACGCCATGGAGTACACCATCGTTGTCAACTCAACGGCGAGTGACGCCGCCCCTCTGCAGTACATTGCCCCCTACGCGGGTTGCGCGCTTGCGGAATATTTTATGGATAAGGGCAGAGATGTTCTTATTGTTTATGACGATTTGTCAAAGCATGCCGTTGCGTACAGAACTCTCAGCCTGCTTCTCAGCAGAGCGCCCGGAAGAGAAGCTTACCCCGGCGATATTTTCTATCTGCATTCAAGGCTTCTCGAACGCTCCGCAAACCTCAGCGATTCAAAGGGCGGCAGCATAACCGCTCTGCCGATAGTCGAAACCCAGGCGGGCGACATATCGGCGTATATACCCACAAATGTTATTTCCATTACAGACGGTCAGATATTTCTTGAAAGCGACCTGTTCCACAGCGGTCAGAGACCCGCGATAAATGTCGGCGCTTCTGTTTCGCGTGTGGGCGGCGACGCGCAGACCGAAGCCGTAAAAAATGCCAGCAAAGGGCTTAAAACCGGCCTTTCGCAATATCATGAAAAACTCGTGTTTACCCAGTTTTCAGGTGACCTTGATGTTGAAACCGTTCAATCCCTTAAATTCGGCAAAGGGCTCACGAGGCTTTTGCGCCAAAAGCAGTACAGCCCTGTTTCACGGCACCGGCTGACTGTTATTCTGACCGCCGCCATGAGTAAAAAATTCATTGAAATTCCCGAAAACGAGATTGAAAAAGCCGCGGCGGATTTATGTGACGCTTTTGAAGACGACCACCCCGCAATCTGCAAAAAAATAGATGAAAAAGGCAGAATGTCGGGTGAGGACGCCAAAACACTTAAAGACTTTATTTCACATTACGGTAATTGATATGGCTGTTTTAAAAGAGATAAAAGCCCGCATTAAAAGCGTTAAGGATACAAGCAAAGTGACCGGCGCCATGTATGGCATTTCACAGATGAAACTGCATTCATCATCGGCGGAGCTTGCGAAAACCGAGCCTTATTTCAATTCACTTGAAAATGAGCTTACGCATATCAGCGCAGGCATTTCAGCCGATGAATGCGCTTTTATGAGGCAGTCGGCAGAAGGCTCCGCGGGAGTGCTTATTATTACCTCCGATAAAGGCCTTTGCGGCGATTTCAACCGGCAGATTCTGCGCGGGGCTCAGCGGGTTATTGAAGAAAATCCGGGCTGTAAAATCTACGCAATCGGTGAAAAAGCTAAAAAGCATTTTGCCGCAAACGGCACACCTTTTCAGCAGGATTTTGACATTGCCGTTCACAAGCCCGATGAAGAAACTTCCGCGCGGATTTCAGATTATTTCTGCGATCTTTTTTTGAAAAGGAAAATTTCGCGGCTTATTGCCGTTTACAGTTCAATAAGCGGAACAAAATCGGAGACGGTTGTTAAAACCGTATTGCCCATTGAGCCGCGCGGAAGCGAAAATCCGGCGGCAGATATTGAATTTCTGCCCTCAAAGGCCGCGGTTGTTGACAGTCTTGTTCCGATTTACCTCAGCGGCGTTTTTCACAGCATTCTTCTGCACAGCTATATCAGTGAACAAACCTCACGCATGCTTGCTATGGACAGCGCCAACAAAAACGCGAAGCAACTGCTTGACGAGCTGAACACTCAATACAACCGCCTGCGCCAGAACGCGATTACAACGGAGATTGCCGAAATCTCCGGCGAAAGGAACTTATAATGACAGGTAAAATAATCCAGATAAACGGCTCCGTTGTCGATGTGTATTTTCCGGACGGTAAAATGCCGAAAATAAATGAAGCTCTCACGGTAAATGTCGGCGGAACGACGAAATATATGGAAGTCGCGCGCCACATCGGTGACGGCAAGGTTCGCTGCATTATGCTTTCCGAAAGCTTCGGTATGTTGCGCCACCTTGATGTTACGGCAACAGGGAGCGGGTTGAAAGTGCCTGTCGGCGATGCCACAATAGGCAGGCTTTTCAATGTTCTCGGCGAGACTATAGACAACGGCCCCCCTCTTGATGAAAATGTTGAAAAACTCAGCATTCACCGTGACCCGCCGCCGTTCAGCGAACAGAATCCGTCCGTTGAAATTCTTGAAACCGGCATAAAAGCCATTGACTTGCTCGAGCCCTATGAAAAAGGCGGCAAAATCGGACTTTTCGGCGGTGCCGGCGTAGGCAAAACAATCCTTATTCAGGAGCTTATCCGCAATATAGCCACCGAGCACGGCGGCTACTCCGTTTTTACCGGTGTAGGCGAACGTTCAAGAGAGGGCAACGACCTTTGGAAGGAAATGAATGAAAGCGGAGTTATTCAGAAAACCGCTCTTGTTTTCGGCCAGATGAACGAAGCGCCGGGCGTCAGAATGAGGGTCGCGCTGTCAGGTCTCACAATGGCGGAGTATTTCAGAGACGCTCAAAACCGTGATGTTCTCCTGTTCATAGATAATATTTTCCGCTTTGTTCAAGCGGGCAGTGAAGTATCCACACTGCTGGGCAGAATGCCCTCCGCCGTCGGATACCAACCGACCCTTGCCGAGGAAATAGGCGCCTTGCAGGAGCGCATAACCTCTACAAAAAACGGTTCCATTACATCTGTTCAGGCAATTTATGTGCCCGCGGACGACCTCACCGACCCCGCACCCGCCACCACATTCGCGCACCTCGACGCCACAACCGTTCTTGAAAGAAAAATCGCTTCCGACGGCAGATACCCGGCAATTGACCCTCTTGCTTCCACATCCGGAATACTTGAGGAGGATATAGTAGGGACTGAGCACTACAGGGTTGCCCGTGAGGTTCAAAGCGTTCTTCAGAAATATTCCGAATTGAGAGATATTATTGCCATTTTAGGTGAAAACGAACTGAGCGACGAAGACAGGCTGACTGTGAACCGCGCAAGAAAAATTCAGAATTTTCTTACTCAGCCTCTTTTTGTTGCGCAAAAATTCAACGGTCAGCCCGGCAAATATGTAAGCATTGCCGAAACCGTAAAGGGCTTTGCCGCAATTCTTAACGGCGACTGCGACGACTGGCCCGCGGATGCTCTGTGGTATGTCGGCACAATCAATGACGCTTACCGCAAAATGAAAAAGATAAAAAGAGGTTAGCTCTTATGACGGCGTTTAATCTTCTGATAACGGTAAACGGAATTACCCGTTACAGCGGCGAGTGCACTTCTCTTACCGTTCCCCTTGCCGACGGGCTTTACGGCGTTCAGGCAAACCATTCGCCTTTTATTGCCGCCGTGAGCGCGGGCAGAATAAAATACACCGCCGGCGGTATTGATAATCATTTTGAAACCACGGGAGCGTTTATGCGTTTTGAAAATAATTCCGCGGTAATTCTCGCAAAAGAATAACACATAACAAAAAACGCCCCGAGGGGCGTTTTTGTCCGTTTTAAATCATAAATCAATTAATAATACTTACGGGCTGAACCTTGATTACCGGCTTTGTTTCGGTGCCGAGACCGAGCTTTTTCAGAAATTTCAGCATATATTCGGCAATGGCAATATTCCCTTTCGCGTTGGGATGAATTGTGTCAACCGCGATATATTCCGGGTGGCCGCTTATTACCGCGCCTACATTCGCAATCACAAAGCCGCCTGTTTTGTTTTTTACCGATTTGATCGCGGCATTCATACGGTCAACTCCCTGCTGAAACGCGTCTGTCCAAATATCATTGTGCGGATTGTAGATTGTTTGAACAATAATTGTCGCCTTCGGGTTGTATTTACGGATTTTAACAATAATCGCGGTAAGATTCTTTTTATATTTCGCTACAATCGGGTCAAGCTTTGAATAGTCTCCCGTCGCAATTCCCCTGAGGCCCATTCCCACCCAGTTTCTGGTAAGAAAATCGTTGCCGCCGGTTGAGATTGTAATTATATCAGCGTTTTTTACATCTTTGATTATCGGCTCTTCGTCGAGAAGCAGAAGAAGGGCTCCGCTTGTGGTGCCGCTTATTGCGTCGTTTGCGTAGTTATAGTTGTTTGTGTTTGCCACTATTCTGCCGTAGCAGGCGTCCTTGCTGTTGATTATGCCCTGCCCGTATGCGATGGAGTCGCCGAGAAGCAGGTAGGTCGGTCTTTTTGCCGCTGCAGCCCCGAGCGCGAACACAGAGAAAATTATTGCTACCGCAAGAGTGGCGGCGATCGCCTTTTTAATGATTTTCATTTTTTGCTCCTTTCTCAGTCGTTAAGTTGGTATATCCGTTAAGTATTATACAATTTCAACGGTTTGGCTTTTCCACTTGAAGCCATTGAAAACAAAGCCGAAAAATTCGGTGATTTTGCCCCAAATTGATGTATCAACCTCCATACTCGACGCCGTTTCGCCTTTCAGTTTTCCCTGCGTGTCATACAGACGGATTATAACAAGGCGGCTGTCGGCTAACTGACCGAGCGGCGCCGAAACGAAAAATTCTTTTTCTCCGTTTGATTCATAAGTCTGACCGTCAACAATGGCTTTGTATCCTTTCGGAACATTCTCAAAACGGATTTTCGCCGTAACAATATTATTGTAACGCGCGCGGGCGTTACCCGACGGCATACTCATTATGCCTACATAATCCGACATAACATAGGCAGGGCTGCCGTTATACTCGATTCTGTACCAGACCTCATTGTTCGGGTTAAGAGTTTCATAAATATACACTCCGTCGCCCGCGGTAAGCCCTCCGACCCTTGTGCCAGATGTTGAAGGGGTTTGACGCACACTGAGCGCACCGGAGGTAACCATACCTATATCGTGAACAAGATTGCAGTATTTTGCCATTACAAAGCCTGTCTGCGCGCTGCCGCCCGAAGGAGTGAAATTGAAACGGTACCAGGTTATACCCTCATCATCATCAATTCTGCCAAGCACAAAGATTTCTTTGCCAAGCGACACGGTCGCGAGAATTTTGCCGCTTGATTTAGGCTCCTCGCGGATATAAACGGAACCGTAGTTTATTATTGCCGGCCGCTGAATAACAGTGTATTCCGACGCCGCGGGCGCTTCAGTTCCGCTGTAAAAAGCGTAAGTGCCAAGCGAAAAAACGGCGGCAAGAGCAAGAATGACCGCGATTGTTTTTCTGACTTTGAACATTGTTTTACCTCCTTCTGTGATTTGAAATATGTTGATTATGACTGCTTATTTTTGTATTATAGCACATTAATTGTTGTTTTTCAATAGTAATCGATAAAGTTGACGGCAGGCAAATCTGCTGTTATTATTAAATCGAATTACGAAACGGAGGCATTTATGGAACAGGTTGAAAGGATCACATATTATGAAAAGCTGATGACCGGCGCGCTTGAGAAGCTCGCGGTTTTTGAG
>ONON01000172.1 GCA_900319455.1 uncultured Eubacteriales bacterium | reverse complement strand
ATTATATCCTGCAAAACAGTTATGCAACCAATGACGATTTTCCTACAAAATGGAGTTTATATTTCAGCATCTTTGATTTTATCGCAAACCATCTGTCAAGCGTTGAACCTACTATTCGTTCAAGCGGCGATGTTGTTCTGCCCAATGTCTGGTGCGGCGTCGGTACGGCTATGCTTGTTCCGCTTTATCTTTTCACCCGGAGTATTCCGGTAAAAGAGAAAATCGCGAACATTCTTCTTCTTGCTTTTCTGTTATTAAGCTTTGATGTCAATATTTTAAGCTTTATCTGGCACGCGTTTCACTACCCCAGCGATTTACCATACAGATTTTCTTTTATGTATTGTTTTATTCTTTTGAATATTGGTTTCAAGACATTTATCAGATTAAAGGAGCTGACTGCCAATCAAATATTAACCGCGGGAATTGCGTTTCTCGCTTTTATAATAATTGTTCAGAAGACACAGTCTGTTAATGTTGATGACACAAGCGTTATAGTCAGCATAATATTTATTGTTGTTTACACATTGATATTCTATGCCGCTCAAAACAAAAAATTCACAAAAAGCACTGTCGCCGTAATGCTTCTCTGCTGCGCCATAGCGGAGACGGTTTGCTCAACTGTTCCTCACTATGATATTGATCAGCCGAAAAAGAACTACGCAGAAGATTATGATTCATTTAAAAAACTTCAAAAAGAAACCGAAAGTGAAGATAAAGACCTTTTTTACAGATCGGAATTAACGTACAATCGGGCAAGAATGTCTCCCGCGTGGTATGGTTACAACGGTATTTCCACCTTTACTTCCATGGCTTATGAAAAGCTTTCAAAGCTCGAAAAATACCTCGGCCTTGCGGGCAACAATGTTGACAGTTACACTTATCACCTTCAGACCCCGATTTACAATATGATGCACTCGATTAAGTATATATATGACAATGACGCGAATGTTTTTCCGGAGGACGATTATTTCACCGAATTGAAAACCGAAGGAGTTTTTACGGCATATAAGGTTAAACATTACCTTCCTTTGGTTTATTGTGTTAACAACGATGTAGAGCAATGGTATTATTCGGACGGTGATCCGATCGCCGTTCAGGAGGAATGGTTTGAGCTTGCCACGGGTTTGCCGTTTGCGGTTGAAAGATTGGTGCTTGACGATATCGGCTACTATAATGTTGATGAAATTACATCAGGTCTCGCAACCGGAGATATTTATTATGATAAAACAAACCCGGGTGAAGAAGGTGAAATATCATTCTTTATAAAATCCGAAGAGGAAAAGCACTGTTATCTTTATGTCAACTCAACTCAGTTTGATGATATTTCAATTGAAAGAGACGACCTTATTGTTAATCAGAGTATAAACGAACCTTATATTTGGGATTTGGGCATTATAAAAGCAGATAAACCCGCCAAGGTAATTATTACAATAGGCGACTCGGATGATTACGGCAGTTTCGATTTTGATGTTTACGCAATGAATGATTACTGCATTGATTCCGGTTATGAGATATTAAAAGACAACTCAATAAAATTAACCGAATTCAGCGACACGGTCATTAAAGGCAGCATCAATGTTCCGGAAGGTAAGTTCATTTATACATCAATTCCTTATGATAAGGGTTGGTCTGTTAAACTTAACGGCAAAAAGGTTGCTGATGACAAAATATTCGCCCTCGGCGAAGGATTGCTGTGTATAAAAGCCGAGCCCGGTGAATATGAAATTGAGTTCAGATTTGTTCAGCCCGGTTTGATTATGGGGTGCGCTGTTTCAGCATTAGGCGTTGCTTTTATTGTTTTTGTTTATTTAATCGTCCGTAAACGCAAAGAAAAACAAGCGTATATTGATGTAATGAACGGAGCCGGAATAAGCAGTTTGAATTCCGATAACGATGAGCCGGTTGAAACAGATTTATTTTACAATATTCCCGAAGAGGATACTTCATATAATAAAGCAACGGATTCTGATATAACGGCGGAGGAAGAATAATGTATCCTATTGTTAAGCTGGATTTTGCCCAGTTGATTAAAGACCGTGATATTGATGGCATAAAGGCGCTTATATATTCTAAAATTCCTCTTGTTGTCGGAGCGGTTTTTATAATTATAATCGGCTTTTGGGCAGCAAACATTATAGGCAATATCGCCGTAAAAGCAATGAACGCCAAAGGTGTTGACAAATCCGTTCACACCTTCATAAGAACAATGCTTGTTCTTATTTTGAAAATAATTGTTTTACTTTCCGCTTTTTCCACTTTAGGCATTAATGTCAATTCGATTATTGCGGCAATAGGAGCAACCGGAATAGCGGCGGGTCTCGGATTGCAGGACAGTGTCAGCCAATTCGCAAGCGGCTTGTCAATACTGATTAACAAACCTTTTAAAAGCGGAGATTATATTGAGCTTGAAAATGTAAGCGGCAAAGTCGGCGAAATAAAACTTATGTACACAACGCTTCTTACCCTTGACAATAAACATGTTATTGTTCCGAATTCTCATATCACATCAAATAATCTGATCAATTACACCGCTGAGAACAAACGAAGGCTTGACCTTGTTTATTCTATAAGCTATAACACGGATATATCAAAGGCGAAGCAGGTCCTTTCACAGGTTGTTGAAAAATATGATTTGATTTTAAAAAATCCCGAACCGATAATTGCGGTTAAGGAGCACGCTTCAAACTCAATTAACATTGCGTGTTATGTTTGGTGCAACAGCGCGGATTACTGGGATGTTTTTTACTATATGCAGGAACAGGTTAAAATCGCTTTTGACTCAAACGGCGTTTCAATCCCGTTTGAACAGTTGGATCTTCATATTTCAAATGACAGCCCCATAAATGAGTATTTGTCAAAATAAACAAAATATTATTTTTATTTTATATTAATTTTTAAAATAATTTTCTGAAAATATCTTTTAAATTATTACATATTGTTGTAATATTATTAATGACCGCAATATTTTGTGTTCTTTAATCTATATTTATTTCGGAGGGGTTTTTATATGCCTGATTTTGAGGATTTCAACACTTTGCCTATCGGTAAACTTGGCCTTATAGCACTGCCGGGCTGTGAAGAATTGGCCGCTAAAATTGACAAGTATCTTGTTGAATGGAGAGTTGAGAGAGAAGACAATCACAAGGATGACCTTGCTTTTCAGGGATACCATAAAGACACATTTTTAATCAACGCCACTTTTTCAAGGTTCGGCACCGGTGAAGCAAAATGTGTAATTAATCAGAGCGTGCGCGGCTATGATATTTTTATTATAAGCGATTGCTTTAACCACGGCGTTAAATATGAAATGTACGGTCAGGAAGTTCCGATGAGCCCCGATGACCACTACGCAAATATTAAACGCGCCATAAGCGCCGTAGGCGGCAAGGCAAGAAGAATAACCGTTATTATGCCTATGCTTTACGAAGGCAGGCAGCACAAAAGAATGAGCAGGGAATCTCTTGACGCCGCTTTGATGCTTCAGGAGATGTGCACCAACCTCGGTGTTGATAATGTTATTACTTTTGACGCACACGATGCGCGTGTTCAAAACGCTGTTCCGCTATGCGGTTTTGAAAATGTTCAGCCTGTTTATCAGATGATAAAGGCACTTACAAAAACTGTTGACAACCTCAAAATTGATAAAGAACATCTTATGATTATTTCTCCCGATGAAGGCGGTATGCACAGATGTATTTACTACTCAACCGTTTTAGGCGTTGACCTCGGTATGTTTTATAAACGCCGCGATTATTCAAGAGTGGTTAAAGGCAGAAATCCTATTATTGAACATCAGTTCCTCGGCGATAATGTAGAAGGCAAAGATGTTATTATAGTTGATGATATGATTTCATCCGGCGAATCAATGATTGATGTTTCCAAAAAGCTTAAAGCTTTAAAGGCAAAGAGAATTTATATTTGCACGGCGTTCGGCCTTTTCTGCAACGGGTTCGAGCTTTTTGACAAGGCGTATGAAGAAGGCTATTTCGACAAATGCTTTACAACAAATCTTGTTTACAGAATGCCTGAGCTTCTTGAAAAAGAATGGTATGTTGAAGTTGACCTTTCCAAATACTGCGCATATATTGTAGATAACCTCAATCATGACAACTCCGTAAGCAAACTGCTTGATCCTGTTGAGAGAATTGACAATCTTCTTATAAGAAAAGGATATAAAACCCCCGAAGAAATCGCGCAGAAAAACTCTACAAAATAAATAATTTAATCGGCTGAATCTTTAATCGGATTTCAGCCGGTTTTTTATCTGTCTGATTATTTTTTATTTGATTTTAATTGCTCTTGCCGCCTGTTTCAATGCGAGTTCTCCCGCTTTGCCCTGTGGGTCTTGCGGATAGCGTAAACCGTTGCTGAAACGCTCGTTCCATTTTCTTATTTAACCGTCAAGGTGAGCGTGACTGTCACGGGTGCGCTCCGTTCATCAGCGTTCTTGTGTTGCGGATTGTCGCTTTGCGTTCCTTTTCCGTTACTATGCCGAGTGTTATTATATAATCTTGTGTATAAAATAAATCCCGTGATAAATAAGCTGCTGTTTAATCACGGGAAATATGGTTATTAAATTGATTATTTAATTTCTTTTTTTACTTCATCAAATACAGCTGTAATGTTTTTCTCGGGCTTTGAAGTGATAAGAGAAACAACAATAATAAAAATAAGGCTGACTATAAACGCAGGAAGCAGCTCGTAAATATTCAACGCGGTATCCGCAAACCAGTTTCTGATGCCGAATTTCCAGAAGAAAATCATTACAGCACCCGAAATCATACCGGCAAGAACGCCGTATTTGTTTGTTCTTTTCCAAAAAAGGCCGGCAAGCATTGCGGGTCCGAACGCCGCGCCGAAGCCTGCCCATGCGAATGAAACAATCCTGAAAACAGATGAGTTGGGGTTTCTCGCAAGAAAAACAGCTATTACGGCAATCACAATAACCGATAATCTCGCAACTATCATAAGCTTCTTTTCGGAAATATTTGACTTAAAGAAGTTTTTAATAATATCTTTTGTAACTGATGATGAGGCCGCGATAAGCTGGGAGTCGGCTGTTGACATTGTTGAGGCAAGAATGCCGGAAAGGAATATACCGGCGGCAAAAGCGGCTATGAAGCCTTTGGATGAAATAAACCTGCTTATATCAATAATTACAGTCTCAGCGGCGGAAGAGCTGTCATAAGGCCCTACAATGCCTTTCTGCATAAGGCAATAACCGACAACGCCGATAAGAATTGCTATTGCCATTGAAAAGACAACCCACACTGACGCGACTCTTCTTGATGTTTTAAGCTTTGAAGGGTTTTCAATAGCCATAAATCTGAGAAGAATATGAGGCATACCGAAATAGCCGAGACCCCATGCGAGTGTGGAAGCAACAGGTAAAGCACCGTAACTGCCGGTAGTCATTGATGTAACATCAAAGCCTTTGAAAAGGTTAAGAAATCCGTCCATTTGAGCAACATTGTTGAAAACAGAACCGAAACCGCCCGCAAAAGCTTCACCTATGCCAAGCACAACAAAAAGTGAAATCGTCATAACTATTGACTGAACAAAGTCTGTAGTTGAAGCGGCAAGAAATCCGCCGGTTGTGCAGTAAATAACGATAACCGCCGCGGAGATAATCATCGCGGGTATATAACCGAGGTTGGGAAATATTGTTGAAAAAAGTTTGCCGCAGGCAGAAAATCCCGATGCAGTATAGGGAACAAAGAATATAATAATAATTATTGCGGCAATAAGAGAAAGAACATTTTTATCATCACCGAATCTTTTGGAGAAAAACTCGGGAATTGTCACAGCGCCGATTTTTTCTGAATAAAGACGAAGCCGTTTTGCAACAATAAGCCAGTTAATGTAAGTGCCGACCGCAAGGCCGATTGCGGTCCACGACGCTTCCGCGAGGCCTGTTATAAGAGCTACACCGGGCAAGCCCATAAGCAGCCAACTACTCATATCGGAAGCCTCACTGCTCATAGCTGTGACAAACGGACCCAATTTTCTTCCGCCGAGATAAAAGTCATCTGTCGTTTTGTTTTTTCTGGATTGTGAAATTCCTATTGACAGCATCATTATAAGATATATTATGATTGCCGCACAGAGAGCTATTTTCATATATTTTTCCTCCTGAATAAAAATCTTGATGATTATAGCACAAGAATTAAAAGAATGAAATACAGAACGGAGTACAGAATTTAATCTGTACTCCGTAAAGTGATTTAAAGAATATTACCTTAATTTTAATATTTTTTTTAAAAAACTGTCAGTAGAATAATTAAAGCACCATTAAAAAAATTATTTTAAAAAACCTTTAAATAAAATCGGCAATAAAGTTTCGGAATATTTGGCAAGAGAGTATTCACCGTTACATAAGCACCAATCGTTAATTATTGCCCGTTCGCACAAAGCGTACGCCTTAACAAACTCGTTGAGTGAAATATCATCGCGGAATTCGCCGGATTTTTGACCATCAGCAACAATTTTGCGTAAAAGTTTATAATAAACTCTGTTATGGTCAAGAAGGCTTTTGCTGCCCTTTGTTGTCATTTGAGATGAATAGAGGCGTGAAACAAGTTCAAACGGAGTTTCGTTTTCCATCATTTTGAATAACTCAAGATTGAGAAACATCAGCTTTTCAAAACAGCTCATACTCTCCGGCAGATTGTTTTTCAATTCCTCGTATTTGCCGTCAAACAGGTCGGATAAAGAGTTGAGCAAATCATCTTTGCCTTCAAAATAGTGATAAAAAGAACCTCTTGAAGTGCCTGATTCGTAAACTATTTCTTCGACGCTTGTGTTTTCATAACCCTGTTCATAAAACAGTTTCCACGCCGCGTTTACAATTTTAGCTTTTGTGTTTTTGTCGGCTTTTCTTGCCATTATTCATACCTCTAATTCAGATAACACTTTGCCGACATTTTCGTGAGTAATAAATGTTGCCATATTATCCATCTGCGTTTTGTCACGGTTAATAAGCACAAGATTGTTACCGTTGAAATATCGCACAAAACCCGCCGCAGGGTAAACTGTCAGACTCGTTCCCGCGATAATAAGCGTGTCGGCTTTTTGAATATGATTAATTGACGACATAACCGTTTTGTCATCAAGAGATTCCTCATACAGCACAACATCGGGTTTGATTATTCCTCCGCAATCGCATAAAGGTACTCCGGTGCTGTTAAATATAAAATCAAAATCATAGAATTTGCCGCATTTTGTGCAGTAGTTTCTGTGAACAGAACCATGAAGTTCAAACACATTTTTACTGCCTGCCGCCTGGTGAAGGCCGTCAATATTCTGTGTTATTACAGCTTTAAGTTTTCCGGCTTTTTCAAGTTTTGCGAGAGTTGTGTGAGCGGCGTTCGGCTTCTTATCATTAAAAAGCATTTTGTTGCGGTAAAAGCGGTAAAATTCCTCTGTGTTGTTTATAAAAAAAGTGTGACTGAGGATTGTTTCGGGAGGAAATTTATAAGTTTGATTATATAAACCGTCAACGCTGCGAAAATCCGGAATTCCGCTTTCGGTTGATACCCCCGCCCCACCGAAAAAAACTATATATTTACTGTTGTCAACAATTTCCTGTAATGTTTTCATTTTGAATAGGTTACAAATCTGAATTTCAGACCGTTATGCTCCATTGTTTCACTTTCGTAAGTTACCGACCAATCTGCTTTTTCATCCATATTCGGGAAAAATTTCTGCGCGTTTTCATCAACCGAATCAACCTTTGTGATGTATGCGGTATCGCAGTAATCAATCATTTGCGCGTAAATCGATGCTCCGCCGCACACATAAATTT
>ONON01000170.1 GCA_900319455.1 uncultured Eubacteriales bacterium | reverse complement strand
TGCCTGAATGAAGCGGGTATGGATTATTTCTATATCGCGCTGCGCTGAACACGGCGGCAAATCGGTTGACAAACCTCCGTTTTGCGGTTATTATTGGGTTAAAGTAAAGCAATACGGAGGTTTTTTATGAGCGAACTTGTTATAACAGGCGACAATTTTGAGCAGGAGGTTATCGGCTCCGACAAGCCCGTTGTTCTTGATTTCTGGGCAACATGGTGCGGCCCGTGCAGAATGTTCGCGCCCGTTCTCGACGCTTTTGCGCAAAAGCACCCCGAAATTAAGGTGGGCAAAATAAATGTTGACGATGAAGAGGAGCTCGCGGCTGCGCATTCCGTTATGAGCATACCCACGGTGGTTGTTTACAAAAACGGTGAAATCGTCAGTCAGACAAGCGGCGTTCAAAGCATTGCCGCGCTTGAGGCTATGGTAAAATAATTCCGCCGTTCGGCGGACCGGCAAAGGGCACTCCGGGAAAGGGGTGCCCTTTTGCTGTTTTTGAGTAACCGCAAAAAACAAAAAAAACCGCAGGCGCGGCGGCGCAAAACGCTGCGGCTGCGCAACCCGCGCGTTACCTCCGCGGACGGTTTTCGTTAAGAAATCAAGTGCGGTTGCAAAATAGTTGAGCAAGGGCGTTTTTAACTATTGACAAATATAAATACTGTGATAAAATCGACTTAAACTGTTAAAATTAACACAAATTAACACAAAAAATTGTTAAATAAAAAAAGAACGGAGGCAGATAAGGTGAGTGTTCACAGAAGAGAAAGAGTGCTTGAAATTCTGCGTGAAAACGGTTTTGTAAAACTTCACGACCTTGAAAAGGAATTTCCCGATTATTCAAGTATGACGCTCAGGCGCGACATAGAGTTTCTTGAAAATATCGGCGAAGCTCAGCGCGTGCGCGGCGGCGCGAAATACACGGGCAACCGGAGCGGCGTTGAGGATATTTATGAAATACGCGAAATCAAAAACAAAGCGGCAAAGGAGCATATAGCCTCCGTCGCGGCGGGCTACGCCGAAACGGGCTGCTCGATTTATCTTGACTCCGGCACAACCGGTATGATGATAGCGAAGCTTCTGCCCGACACGCCTTATTTCATACTTACAAGCGGGCCTAACGTGGCTGTTGAAATCTGCAAAAAATTCAAGCCCTCCGTTACGCTTGTGGGCGGGCAGATGAACAGGGTTACGCTTTCCGTTTCGGGCACGCAGTCACTCGATTTTATAAAGGATTTCAACATTGAAACGGCTTTTGTCGCCGCCTCCGCTTTTTCGGAGGAAAACGGCTTTACCGTAGGCAACAACAGTGAGTGCGAGCTTAAACGCGCCGTTGTTAAAAAGGCGAAAAAGGTCATTATGCTGTGCGACAGCGCAAAATTCGGCAAAAGTATGCCATACACCTTCGCGACCCTTGAGGATGTCGATGTTCTCATAACCGAGAAACAGCCCTGCGAAGAGGTGGCGAAAGCGGCGGAAAAAAGCGGCACGGCGGTTATCTGGTAAGGAGGTCAAAAGATGGCAACACCTGTAATGATGCCGAATGTAGGCATAACGGTTGAGACCTGCGTTCTCACAAAATGGTTAAAGCAAAAAGGCGAAACGGTGCAGGAGGGCGAAGTTCTTTTCACTTATGAAACCGACAAATCCACCCTTGAGCAGGAGGCTCCCGTTTCGGGCACGGTGCTTGAAATATTCTTCGGGGAGGATTCCGATGTTCCGGTTATGACAAATGTTTGCGTCATAGGCAACCCCGGTGAGGATTTTGAGGAGTTCAGACCTGGCGCGGCGGGCAAAGAGGAGGAAACTCCCGCGGCCCCCGTCAAAGAGGAAGCGGCTCCCGCTCAGGCGGTTCAGAGCGCTCCCGCGGCTCCCGTTCTCAACACGGGCTTCATAAAAGCCTCGCCCAGAGCGAAGACCCTTGCCGGAAAAAGAGGTGTAAACCTTCAGTATATCAGCGGCACGGGCCCCGACGGCAGAATAATCGAGCGCGATGTTTTCGCGGCGGCTCAAGGCTCGGGATTAAACTGCAGAGAGAAGGAGCAGACGGCGCCGGGTGCGGATTATGTTGACGAAAAGATGAGCGTAATACGCCGCACCATAGCAAAGCAGATGAGCGCCTCCCTTCAGACGGCGGCTCAGCTCACACACACGCTCTCATTTGACGCCTCCGACATTCTCGCCTTCCGCAAGGGAATAAAATCGGGCGAAATTCAGGGCTACGGCAACATAACGCTCAACGATATGATTCTTTTTGTTGTGTCAAGAACGCTCGCTAAGCCCGAACACAGGGCGCTCAACGCGCACCTTCTTGAAAACGACATTATGAGATATTTCAGCGGCGTTCACATGGGTGTGGCGGTTGACACCGACAGGGGCCTTATGGTGCCAACGCTGTTTGACTGCGACAAAAAGCCGCTCAACCGCATTTCCGAGGAGGCGAAGGCTCTCGCCGCCAAATGCAGAAACGGTTCCGCCCTGCCGGACGATTTAAAGGGCGGCACATTCACCGTTTCAAACCTCGGCGCTTACGGAATTGAGCATTTTACACCCGTTATAAACGTTCCGCAAACAGCCATACTCGGCGTAAACACAATAACAACGCGTATAAAGGCGGTTGACGGCGGATTTAAAACATATCAGGCTATGGGGCTCTCTCTTACATACGACCACAGAGCCGTTGACGGCGGCCCCGCTTCAAGGTTCCTTTCGGAGCTGAAAAACTCGCTTGAAAACTTCACTTCATTCCTGAAAGAACAGGAGGGCTGACAAATGGAATTATATGATTTAGTTGTTCTCGGCGGCGGCCCCGCGGGCTACAACGCGGCTGAAAAGGCAGCGGCGGCAGGGCTTAAAACAGCCGTTATTGAAAAAAACGCTCTCGGCGGCGTTTGCCTTAACGAGGGTTGCGTGCCTTCAAAATCACTGCTTTATTCCGCGAAGATTTTCGATTACGCGAACCACGGCGAACAGTACGGCGTTACCGTGACGGG
>ONON01000169.1 GCA_900319455.1 uncultured Eubacteriales bacterium | reverse complement strand
CCGCGCGGATACCTTATTACAACCACACCGCTGTCTTTATAAAGCGCTTTATAAAAACAATGGCCTGTCTCTAAATAAGATGACGGTGAATAAACTGTTATTTCCGGTATTCCCGAAAGCATTGAAATATCATAGATGCCCTGATGTGTTTCACCGTCATTACCGACAAAGCCCGATCGGTCAACGGCAATTATCATTTTTCTTTTTTGAAGGGCTCCGTCGTGAATAATCTGATCAAAGCACCTTTGAAGAAAGGTTGAATATACGGCAAAAACAGGTATCATACCCGCTGCGGAAAGCCCGGAACAGAAGGTAACCGCGTGTTCTTCGGCAATACCCACATCAAAAAATCTTTCCGGATATTTCTCGGCAAAAGCTTCAATTCCGGTGCCTATTGACATAGCGGCGGTAACCGCGCATATTCTTTTGTCTTTTTGCGCAAAAGCGCAAAGGTATTTGCCGAAAACAGATGAAAAAGTTTCTTCATCTGTTTTTAAACTTTCTTTTGTGTTTTTTAAAGGTGATATGCCGTGATAAAGATCCGGTGAATGTTCGGCGGCGTCATATCCTTTGCCTTTTATTGTGTTTATATGAATTAAGACGGGAATTGTGTGCATTTTGGCGGCATTGAACGCGTCGCAAAGCAGATCGATATTATGACCGTCAATGGGACCCATATAGCGAAAACCGAAGTCTTCAAAAAAAGAACTGGAATACAGAATGTTTTTGAGTGCTGTTTTCAGTTTGAATAAGTGATTGCTGAATGATTTGCCGCAAATAGGTATTTTATTAAGAAATTTTTCGGTGCCGGCTTTGAACCTGTAATATTCGGGCTTCGCTCTCACTCTCGCGAGATTATGTGCGAGAGCGCCGACATTGCGTGAAATAGACATTTCATTATCGTTGAGAATGACAATAAGCCGTTTGCTTGTCGCTCCCGCGGCATTCATAGCTTCATAAACCATTCCGCCCGCAAAAGAACCGTCGCCGATTACGGCAACCGCGAAATTTTTATTACCCTTGATTTTGTTTGCTTCAGCCACACCTGCCGCCTGTGAAACGGCTACGCCGGCGTGACCGCTGTAAAAAAGATCGTGTTCGCTTTCGTCCGGTCTGGTAAAGCCGGAAATACCGCCCTGACATCGTAAGGAGGAAAATTCGGATAATCTGCCGGTAAGAAGCTTGTGAGTATAAGCCTGATGGCCGACATCAAATATGATTGAATCATTTGGTGAGTCAAAACATTTGTGCAATGCAACAGTCAGTTCAACGGTTCCGAGATTTGAGGCAAGATGCCCTCCGTTATGTGAAACGGTTTCAATCAGACAAGCGCGGATTTCATCACACAGCAATTTCAGTTCATCAGCATTCAAGTTTTTTATATCAGAAGGCTTTTCAATATTGCCGAGAATTTTATATTTTTCCATAAGAATCAATAAATCCTGTTGCAAAGGTAATGTGCAAGTTGAATTAAAGTATGACTGTTTTTATAGCCTGAGATTGCGTTAACGGCATTTTCGGTTAACTCTTCAGCGTAAATTTTTGATTTGTCTGACCCAAGCAATGAAACATAGGTTGATTTATTGTTTTCAATATCACTGCCGACAGGTTTGCCGAGAACATCTTTTGTGCTTGTTATATCAAGAATATCATCAACAACCTGAAACGCAAGACCGATGTTTTCACAATATACATGCGCATTATGTAAATCTTTTGAACCGGCACCGGCGATAATACAGCCTATATTACCGGCGGCACAAATCATTTTGCCCGTTTTAAGTCGGTCTGTAAATCCGATTGTTTCAATATCTGCCTTTTTCTTTTCGTTCATCAAATCCATTACCTGACCCGCGACCATGCCGGAGGCACCCGCAGCAGACGCAAGTTCATGAATAATGTCAGATTTTATCTCACCTGTGAGATTGCCGTCGCCTGAAATAATTTCAAAAGCGAGTGTGAGCAAAGCGTCACCCGCGAGCAATGCGTTTGCATACCCGAACTTAATATGGTTTGACGGCTTACCTCTGCGCATATCATCATTATCCATACACGGCAGGTCATCATGAATTAGTGAATAGGTATGCACCATTTCAACAGCACACGCGGGTAATAAAGCCACAACCGGATTACCGCCGAACATCCTGCAAAATTCCAATGTAAGAAAAGGTCTGATTCTTTTGCCTCCGCCCTCAACGGAGTATGACATTGCTTCAAGCATAAGCTCAAGACCCGGTGACTCTCTGCCGCAGAAATATGATAAATTCAATAAATCGTTAAGTTTTTTATTTATAGTTTGAGAGGCATCAAACAGATAATTCTCAAAATCATTCATTGTCAGTGCTGCCTTTCGGTGAAAGTTCGGTTATTCTGAATTCGGCTTCGTCAAGTGCTTTACCGCATTTTGATGACAGAGATATGCCTTCTTCATATAACTTCATCATTTGCTCAAGCGTACAGTTGCCGGCTTCAAGAATTTTAACAATTTCCTCCAACCGTTTAACTGATTCTTCATAATTGAAATCCGACATATTGCCTCCTTTAATCTACAGTACAATTAATTTTACCGTCAGAAAAAACAACATTTATTTTATCGCCTTTTACCAATTTCGCCGCTGAAATAACCGCTTCACCGTTCTTGCTGACAGCCGCAAAACCTCTGCTCAAAATTTTGAGTGGGCTGAGAGCGTCGAGCTTTGCGCAAACTGCTGAAAAATTTTTTCTGCTTTCAAGCAGAAACGCGGCTGCTGAATTTTCAATTTTTATTTCCGCTTTGTCACATCTTACACGATAATCATTAACAAAAGTCTGAGGCGAACGCTTTTCAAGCTGATTGTTCAATACAGACAACATAATTTTAAGATTATCCGTATATGAAAGTGATAAATTCAGTAATAAACTTTTCTGATTGTTTAAACGGCGTAATTCCGTTGAAATATCGGGAACGGCAAGTTCAGCGGCCGCTGACGGCGTAGGCGCTCTTAAATCGGCAACAAAATCACAAATTGTAAAATCCGTTTCGTGACCTACAGCGGATATAACCGGAATGTCGCTTTCATAAATCGATCTTGCAAGAGCCTCTTCATTGAAAGCCCATAAATCCTCTATGGAACCCCCACCTCTGCCTACAATCAATACATCGGCGAGATTGAATTTGTTGAAGTATTTAATTGCATTTACAATATCATCCGCCGCGCCGTCACCTTGAACTAAAGCGGGATAAAAAATCATTTCAGCTAAGGGGTATCTTCTGGAAAGAACATTTTTTATATCCTGCACCGCGGCTCCTGTGGGCGATGTGATTACGCCGACTTTTTTTGGATATTCGGGAACAGGCTTTTTATGAGCGGCATCAAAAAGGCCCTCTTTCTCAAGGCGTTCTTTCAGCTGTTCAAAAGCTAAATTCAAAGCGCCGGATCCGTCGGGAATCATATTATCTATATAAAGCTGATATGCTCCGCTTGTTTCATAAACCGATATTCTGCCTTTGCAAACAACCTTCATTCCGTTTTCAGGCAGAAATT
>ONON01000176.1 GCA_900319455.1 uncultured Eubacteriales bacterium | reverse complement strand
TCCCTCACGCAGTCATCTTTTGATGGCTGCGTTTTTCTTTCCGCCGTGATTTTGACGGCCGCTCAAACTTAATGTTGAACGAAAGCGCCAGTTATGGTATATTAAAAGCAGGTCAGCGCCGTGCGTAAAGCGCGGTTATGAATTTTAAAATCCCGGAGGCAGTGATGAAACACCCCGAAAAAAAGGCGGCGCGCGCAAAAAGATTTGAGGAAAAGCAGCTTGCCAAACTGCAAAGCAGTTCACGCACATCGGGAGCGGGCGGTTATTTTGTTTTTCTTCTTGTTATGATTGCCGTTGTGAACATACTGGATGAAATAACAAGCAACCTTTCCGTTTCGGTTCAATCCTCGTTTGTTACGGAATTCTTTGTAAACAGGCCGTTTTTAGGCAAAAACTACACCTTTGAGCAGGGGCTGTCGCTTCACACAACGGTAAGCGTGCTCGGCTACGCTTTCGGCGCGGTAACCCCGTTTTACAAAGCCCTTGCCGACAAATGGGGCAGAAAGCCTTTGTTCGTCATTTCAACGCTCGGTATGGCGGCGGGCCTGCTGATTATTTATTTTTCACCGAACTACCTTGTTTTTCTTCTCGGTTTCGCGGTAATCAGCTTTTTCATCGGGCACGATATACAGATAATCTACATTCTTGAGGAAGCGCCCGACAAAAAAAGAGGCTCCGTTTACAGCGTTCTCAAAAGTCTGGGCATTCTTGGCGTTGTGTTTATACCGGTGTTAAGGCGGGTTCTTATGGGCGATGACGCGACGCTCTGGCGCAGAATATTCCTCGCGCCGTCAATTATCGGCTTTGCCGCCGCCCTGCTGGTGCTGCTGTTTGTAAAAGACACAAAGGTTTTTATAAAAGAAAGAACCGCCTACCTGTCAATCCCCTATGAAGAAAGGCAAACATTAAAACGCCTTGAAAAAGAAAACAGCAAGGCGCACCGGAATCAGTCCGGCGTATTCAACGCGGTTAAATACATTTTCTCAAACGATGACACAAAATATCTGATGCTTGCCAACATCATATTTGACGCGGGTATGCCCGCCATAGCGCTCTATTTTGAATCATCAATGCACATCGCGGGAATGAGCACGGCGGATATTACCAAAGCCCTGTTTGTGCTGCCGATTGTTTACGCCGCGCTCACGTTTTTCTCCGGCTTTGCCGCCGACATTTCAGGCAGAAGGCGAACGGTGCTTTCGGCAAGCGTTATGAGCATTGCGGGCTTTATTCTTTTTGCCGCGGGAATAAACAAACTGTGGAACCCCTATCTTATAGGCGGATTTTGCGGGCTTTATCAGGGCTGCTACTGGATAGGCAGAGACTATATGAACATTATGATGACCGAAAAGGTGCCGACAGATATAAGAGCCTCCGTTGTGGGTGCTGTGGGGTTTTTAACCATAGCGGGGCTTGTTGTGGGCTACCTGCTCGTTATTATCGGTATGCTGGTTATTCCGGTCTGGCTCACCTGCCTGCTTGTGGCTGTGCCGTTTGTGGCGGCAGCCGCCGTTATACTCAAACTTAAAGTAAGCGAAACAAAGGGCGCGAACCTTGAAGCAACCGGCACGGAAAAAGCCGAATAAACAATTAAAGTTTAAAAAATTGCCCGGAGCAGCAATCTGCGCGCTCCGGGTTTTTCTGTTGGTTTTATTCTTCGGTTTTTACGGGCTGCGGCTGCCCGCACTGCCTCAGCAGAGTGTTGAGGTAACCGGCAACCGCTTCGGGTTTGGCTTTGAGTTTAAGATAGTAACGGTCTGAGTCGCGGTCGTTTTCAACAGTGTTCACCCCTTCGGAGTTAACGGTTATTTTAACTCTGCGTGACATTTCGTAAAAATCTCCGCAGCCCTCAACGGCGAACTGAACGGCAGTTAAATCCCAGCTTCTGTTGGAGACGCGGCCGGTTTTTTTATCGCCCGTGTTGTGAAAAAGATAGCAGTCATAAACGGGGTTGCCGGCGTTCGCGTTTTCATCGCCGTCGAAGCCGGTGATGATTTTTTCGCCGACCTCGTAGCCCGCGCATATTACCGGGCGGGGAAAATTCTCAAAAACATATTTCGCCGCTTCGGCGTCCTGCGTAATGTTAAACTCCGCGCCTTCCGGGAATTTGCCCGCCATAGCGACAAGGGCGTAAACCTTTTTTCTGACAAGGTCGGGGTATCTTTCGGTCAGTTCGGCTATGTTATTGAGCATTCCCGTTGAAACAATAACAACGGAGTCATCCTGCGCGTTTTTGAGAGCGGTTTTATAAAAATCGAGAGAATTCTCAACCTCGTATCTGCCCGCGCCGCTCATATATTTTTTGTTTACGATTTCGGCGAAATCGGAGCTTGTTTCAAGAAAGCCCTTTCTTTCAGTCTGCGCGACGGGAACGCGGTAAAATCCGCAGTAATTGAGAATTGCCCTGATAACTCCGTTTGAGTTTTTGTTTGAGGTGCAGTTGACAACGCCGAGGGGCGACATATCCTCCCTTTTCATAAGCGTGAGCAGAACGGCGAGAGCGCCCGCGTCGTCGCTGTCGGGGCCTATATCGGTGTCAAGAATAATATCGCGCCTGCTCTGAGCGACCGGCTCATAATCCCAATTTTCTCCGCGGGCAACCTTAACCGCGTATTTCACAACGGAAAAAGCAAGCAGCGCGACAATTATCACAAGAGCCGCCGTTATAACATATCTCATCGGGATAAGGTCATAGATTTTGTCGCCTAAAACGGTAAAAAGAATAACCCTGGGCATAATTCCGCCGAATGAGATGAGCAGATAAGGCAAAAACCTCATTTTTGTTGTTCCCATAAAAAGGCTGACTATATCTATGGGAAAAAACGGCAGAAACCTTATGCCGAAAAACGCGGAATATTTTGTTCCGTTTTCAATGTTGAGAAGCTTCTGCCCTTTTTTTGTTTTGCTCAGAATTTTCATAACATTGTCGCCGCCGAGCACTCTGCCCAGGCACCATGTTACGCACAGCTCGATTAATATTCCCGCCGCGTTTATCAAAAGCGCCTGCCAAACGGGAAAAGCGAGCCCGAGCGCGACATAAATCATTGACGCGGGCACAACAAAAACAACGGATTTTATAAAATACACGCCCAATATCATACCGACAGCCGCGGCGACGGATGACGCCGACGCTATGAGCGCGCGAACATCAATGCTCACAAGGGCTTTGTATTTCCATATTATAAGCGTTATTAACGCGGCGGTTAAAACAATTCTGATTACAAGCCCCAGTGCCTGCCGCGCCTTGCGTAATTTTTCTTTCAGCGAAATCACCCCTCTTATATAAAAGTTTTTATTCGATAACGGATTGTAAATCCGGGAACATCGAAAGCGAACGGGCAAGAATGCCGTGCATCGCGGCTATGGCGGTGCCGTAGTTTGTAAAAGGCACCCCCTGCTCCTGTGCCGATCTTGAGCGGAAGCGCATCTCCCTTTCGTTGAGCATACAGCCGCCGCAGTGAACAATAAGCGAGTAACCGCTTAAATCCTCCGGGAATTCCGTGCCGGATGTGAATTTATAATCAAACCGCCTGCCCGTGTATTTTTCAATCCAGCCGGGCATTTTAACCGTGCCTATGTCATTGCACTGCCTGTGATGGGTGCAGCCCTCGGCTATCAGGATTGTGTCACCGTCTTTAAGGTTTTTAAGAGCCGCCACGCCCTTTACCGCCGTTTCGAGAAAGCCCTTGTACCTTGCCATAAGAATGGAGAACGAGGTGAGCGGTATATCCCGCGGCACGGCTTCGGCAACCGTTTCAAACACCTGGCTGTCGGTTATAACCATCGCGGGCGTGGCTTTAAGGTCGGCAAGCGTTTGCGCAACGGCGTTTTCTTTAACAACAACCGCCCGGCAGTCACTGTCAAGAATATCCCTTATCATCTGCTGCTGCGGAAGAATAATTCTGCCCTTTGGCGCGGCTGAGTCAATCGGCACAACAAGCAAAACTGTGTCGCCTTTTTTGAGCAGGTCGCCGACAAGCGGTTTTTCGTCATTTGATTTAACAAGGCGGGCTACGCGCTCTTTGAGTTCATGAATGCCCGTTTTCTCAACCGCGCTGACATAGATTTCATCCGCTTTCGCTTCGGGAATTTTTTCGAGAAGATCCGATTTATTAAAAACAATAATGTAGGGAATATCTTTTGCCTTAAAAAGCTCAACAAGCCCGCGATCGGCGTCTGTCATCCCCCTTTTCGCGTCAACGCACAAAACGGCAATATCCGTTTTGTTTAAAATCTGTTTAGCTTTTTTAACACGCAGTTCGCCGAGCGCGCCCTCATCGTCAAGGCCCGGTGTGTCAATGATAACAACAGGGCCCAGCGGCAGCAGCTCCATGGCCTTGCTCACGGGGTCGGTTGTGGTGCCGGGTGTGTTTGAAACAATAGAGAGGTTCTGCCCGGTAACGGCGTTTACAACGCTTGATTTGCCCGCGTTGCGCATACCGAAAAAGCCTATGTGCACGCGGTTTGCGGACGGTGTTTCGTTAAGTGACATATACAGCCTCCGTTCACAGCGGTAAAATATACTATGCTTATTAAAACACTATATTTTGAATTAGTCAATGAAATCGGTACAATATGTTTGAAAAATAATCAGTTTTTTTAAGATTATATGTTTACAAAAAAAATACGCGATGTTATAATTATTTTATATTTTGATTTCGGAAAGAGGGGTCAGTGTTGAACAAAATCGGTTTTGACAACAATGAGTACATACGCCGTCAGAGCGAAATGATAAGCAAAAGAATAAAAGAGTTCGGCGGCAAGCTTTACCTTGAATTCGGCGGCAAACTTTTTGATGATTACCACGCCTCAAGGGTTCTGCCCGGCTTTGCCCCCGACAGCAAGCTGCAAATGCTCAAAGCCATTGCCTCAGATGTTGAAATCGTTTTTGCCATAAGCGCGGGCGATATAGAATCAAACAAAATCCGCCGCGACCTCGGCATTACCTATGACATTGATGTTCTGCGCCTTATTGACGCCTTCACCGACGCGGGGCTTTATGTGGGCAGTGTTGTTATAACGCGCTACAACGGCCAGCCCGCGGCCAAGGCCTTTAAGGCAAAGCTTGAGGCTCTGGGAATAAAGGTGTTTATTCATGTGCCCATTGAAGGCTACCCCTACGATGTAGCGAACATAGTCAGCGAAGACGGCTTCGGCAGAAACGAATATATCGAAACCACCCGCCCTCTTGTTGTTATAACCGCCCCCGGCCCCGGCAGCGGCAAAATGGCAACCTGCCTTTCTCAGCTCTACCACGAAAACAAGCGCGGCAGAATTGCGGGCTACGCGAAATTTGAGACCTTCCCCATCTGGAACCTGCCGTTAAAGCACCCCGTCAACCTCGCGTATGAGGCCGCCACAGCCGACCTTGACGATGTTAATATGATTGACTACTACCACCTTGAGGCCTACGGTGAAACAACTGTGAACTACAACCGCGACCTTGAGATTTTCCCCGTTCTCAACGCCCTTTTTGAAAAAATCGAGGGTGAAAGCCCCTATAAATCGCCCACCGATATGGGCGTAAATATGGCGGGCTACGCAATCTGCGACGACGCGGTGTGCCGCGAGGCTTCAAAAGCCGAAATAATACGCAGATATTTCGCCGCCCTTGTTGACCAAAAAACAGGCAGAGGCTCCGCCCACGCCGTTACAAAGATTGAAAACCTTATGAATCAGGCGGGCATTACGGTTGACGACCGCAAGGTTATAGCCTGTGCGCTCGCGAAAAGCGCCGCTACCGGCGGCAAACCCGCCGCGGCAATAGAGCTCGGCGACGGCACAACTGTAACGGGCAAAACAAGCGAACTGCTCGGGGCGTCATCGGCGGCAATACTCAACGCTTTAAAGCATATTGCGGGTGTTGCGGATGAGGAACTGCTCATAGCCCCCTCGATTATTGAGCCTATTCAGCAGCTCAAAACGGGCATTCTCAAAGACAGAAGCCCCATGCTTCACATTGATGAGATGTTCATTGCCCTTACCATGAGCGCGGCGGACAACCCCTGCGCCGCGAAGGTGCTTGAAGCGGTAGGCGGCCTTAAAGGAGCGCAGGCTCACTCAACGGTTATTCTCTCACAAACCGATCAGGACACGTTCCGCAAGCTCGGCGTTGACCTTACCTGCGAGCCGGATTACGAAAACAAAAAGTTTTATCATAAATAATTCATTTCATAAAATGTGCCGCGGATTTCTCCGCGGCATTTCTTTTTGGTTGTGTTAAGTTACTCCGAAACAAGCACCTGAACCTCATCGGGCGAATAATTAAAAACAGGGTCGTTTCTGTCAAGCTC
>ONON01000213.1 GCA_900319455.1 uncultured Eubacteriales bacterium | reverse complement strand
ATTTGTGCATATTTGCGGGTTATGACGATGAGGAATACTTTCCGTATTCCGAAGAGGAATACCTGCAAAGATGTGCGAAGGTCGCTCTTTGAGGCATTACTGTTTTACGAGTGACTGCCCTTCCCCACTTTTTTTAATGCCGCGCAACATCGAATAATATGTTTAACACTATTCCGCGCTGTACCGGCAACTTATAACATGGTCAGCGAAATATGAGATAACGGAATATTGGTGTAATACTATATTGACACATCAGAAAAAAAGTGTTATCATTAAATAAAGTCGGTCAACTGACCGACTCAAACAAAAAGGCAGGTGATTTTGTGAACATTGCCAAAATTCAAAAAAAGGTCGCGGCGGTCAGCGGAGGCAAAGTCAAAGCGGAACTCAGTGACGGCTGCGTTGTTCTCTCCGGAAAGGCCGATTCATGGGAAGAAGCAATTAAAGTTTGCGGTGCCGCGGCAACTCCTTACAGCAAAATCCATGTTGTCAACGATATAGCCGTTAACAATCTTGACGAAAAGCCTATGCGTATGCCCGCGGTACACGACAGTGCCATAGACGGCGAAAGGCCGGATGTGCTTATTATAGGCGGCGGAATTTCCGGCGCAAGCATAGCGAGGGAACTTTCAAAATACAAGCTGAATATTCTTCTTGTTGAAAAAGAGCCGGATCTCGCGATGCAGGCTTCGGGCAGAAATGACGGGGAGGTTCACCCCGGAATTGACCTTTCAAAAGGTTCTCTCAAACATTATTATATCCGCAAAGGCAATAAAATGTACGGCGATGTGTGCAGAGAACTCGGCGTTGAATTTAAAAGAGTGGGTCAGTATGTCTGCTTCAATGAGGCCTGGGCAAAACCGATAATAGCTCTTTATGTCTTGAAAAGAAAATATATTGATAAAATAGAAGATTCCGAGATTATTTCCGGCAAGGAGCTTCACCGCAGGGAGCCTAATTTTAACGGCAGTTTTAAATTCGCCATTTCAAATCCTTCAACCGGCTGCGTCTGCCCATACGGCCTGACAATTGCCTATGCGGAAAACGCGGTTATGAACGGAGCGAAGGTTATGCTCAATACGGCTGTTACCGGTATGTGTGTTGAAAACAGCAGAATAATCTCCGTTACAACAAACAGGGGCACGGTTTTCCCGCGCATAGTCATAAACGCCGCAGGGGTTTTCAGTGAGGAAATCGCGAAAATGGCGTGCGACAGATTTTTCTCAATTCATCCGAGAAGGGGAACAAATTCCATTCTTGACAAAAAAGCCGGCAAATATATGCACTCGGTCGCTTCAATAAAAGAACTTGCCGCGTCAGACGGGCATACAAAAGGCGGAGGAATCCTCCATACCGTTCATGGCAATCTGCTGATAGGTCCCGACGCTGTTGAGACAAGCGAAAAAGAGAATGTCGCGACAAACCCGGAAAGCATTGAAAAGGTGTTTTCGCGCCAAAAAAACACAATGCCCGTTCTTTCGGAGCGTGACATTATCACTTATTTTACGGGCGTAAGAGCTCCCACTTTCGAAGAAGATTTCATAATTGAAAAAGGCAGAAAATGTGAAAATATAATTCACTGCGCGGGTATTCAGTCTCCCGGCCTTACAACAGCACCCGCTGTTGCGCTTGATGTTGAGAAAATGGCAGTTGAAATGCTCGGCGGAGCGGAGAAAAATCCGGGTTTCAATCCCGTAAGAAAACCGATACCCGCCCTTCGCAATATGACAGATGAAGAACGCGCCCGCCTGATAGCCGAAAACCCGGATTACGGTGAAATCGTTTGCAGGTGTGAGGAAATAAGCAAGGGCGAAATACTCGACGCGCTTAATTCACCGGTATGCGTGCCTACGGTTGACGGAGTCAAAAAAAGGGTTCGTCCGGGTATGGGCAGGTGCCAGGGAGGTTTTTGCTCGCCTCTTGTAACAAAGATAATCGCGGAATTTCTCAACAAACCGCTCGAAGCGGTGCGCAAAAACTATGACGGCTCCGTTATAGTTTACGGCAGTACAAAAAAAGGGGAGGCCGCCGATGAATAATTATTATGATGTTATTGTTATAGGAGGAGGCCCCGCGGGGCTTGCCGCGGCAATTCAAGCGAAGAAAGACGGGGCGGAAGTATTGCTTATTGAGCGTGAAAGCAGGCTCGGCGGCATTCTTAAACAGTGCATTCACGACGGTTTCGGTCTGGTGCGTTTTGAAGAGAAACTGTCGGGCCCCGAATACGCCGAAAGATTTATTGATGAGTTCAACAGCCTTTCAATAAAATCGCTTACCCTTACTTTTGTTACAAAAATCGAGAAAAAGGCCGACGGGTTTGATGTTCATATTGTTAACCGCAAAGGTACGGCAGAATACAGGTGCAATGCGCTTGTTCTCGCGACGGGATGCCGTGAAAGAACGGCAAAACAGGTGTTTATTCACGGCACAAGACCTTCGGGCGTTTTTACTGCGGGCACAGCGCAGCATTTCACCAATTTGCTGGGAGAACTGCCCGCGAAAAAATGCGTTATTCTCGGCAGCGGCGACATAGGGCTTATTATGGCTCGCAGGCTCACTCTTGAAGGGTGCCGTGTGCTCGGCGTTTATGAGGCAAAACCTACTCCCTCGGGGCTTACAAGAAACATTCATCAGTGCCTGAATGATTATGAAATTCCGCTTTATCTCTCACATACCGTAACAAGAGTTTTCGGCGATGAACGGCTTGAGGCGGTTGAAATCTCACAGGTAGATGAACAAATGCGCCCGGTTGAGGGCACACAAAAAAGAGTGGAGTGTGACGCTCTTATTCTTTCAGTTGGGCTTATTCCCGAAAATGAGCTTGCCGAAAATCTCGGAGTTTCCATCGATCCGCGCACAAAAGGGCCGATATGTGATGAAAAACTTATGACAAGTGTTGACGGGGTTTTCTCATGCGGCAACGCGCTTCATGTAAATGATCTTGTCGATTATGTTTCCGAAAGCGGAGAAACGGCAGGCGCGGCGGCGGCAGCCTATAAAAAAACTCAAAGAAACACTGTCGGGCTTGAGCGAGGCGAAGGAATAATGAGCCTTGTGCCTCAGATGATAGATTTGAGCGGCTCGGCAGAGCCGGTAACGGTTTATTTCCGTTCGGCGGCGGTGCTTAATAACTGCCTGCTCAAAATAACTGTTGACGGCGTTGAAAAGTTCCGCAAAAAATACGCTTTTCTTCGCCCGCCCGAAATGGAAAGGCTTGTTGTTGATTTTTCCTCTTTCGGCATTAACAAAAAAAGCAAAATCATTTTTGAAACAGAGGTGACAGGGCAATGAAACAAATTGTTTGCACGGTCTGCCCGAACGGATGCGCTTTGAAAGTTGAGCGCGACGGTGAAGAAATAAAAGTCAGCGGCAACAAATGCAAAAGGGGAGAAAATTTTGCGGTTTCGGAACTTATAAAACCTATGCGTACGATTTGTTCAACAGTAAAAACAAACAGAGCGGATATTCCGGTTGTGCCCGTGAGAGTCAGCTCTGAAATACCCAAAGAAAAAATATTCGCCGTTATGAATGAGATTAACTCAGTTACGGTCAGCGCACCGCTTAAAAGAGGAGATACCGTTATTGAAAACGTGCTCGGTCTGGGCGTTGATGTTATAGCGACCAGCGGCATTCTGAGCGCAGGCAAAGGAGGAGAAACAATATGAGTACAAAACCGTATAAAGGATTTGAACCCGGTTGGATTAAAGAACCCGCTCCGAAGGATTCATACCGTTCGATTTTCCGCTGGGGCGATCCGGAGTTTGTGAAATACCCCAAAGAATCGCTTTATAAACTTATGAAAACCACTTTCAATATGACTGATGATGATTTCAGGCATTATGCGGGTGATGTCGGCCTTGACAGGGTGAGCCTTGACATACCGTCAAAAACGGCAGGCGAGCATATTGACGCCTTCAAAAAAATCTCGGGTGAGAAAAATGTATCGACGGATGATTACGACCGTCTGAGCGTCGCCTACGGCAAAACCGCCTATGACCTTTTCCGCATCAGAGAGCGAAAATTCGACTCTCTTCCGGATGTCGTTATATATCCATCCGAAAGTGATGAGATTGAAAAAATTGTCGCTTATTGCACGCAGCACTCAATTCCGCTTTATGTTTACGGCGGCGGCAGCAGTGTGACAATGGGCGTTGAGCCTGTTAAAGGCGGAGTTTCGCTTGATATGAGAAGAAATTTCAATAAAGTTATAAACTTTAATGAAATTGACCAGACAATCACCGTGCAGGCGGGTATGTCGGGCCCCTGCCTTGAAGAAACACTCCGAAACGCTCAGAGCCTTTTCGGAGCGAAAAGAGCATATACCTGCGGCCATTTTCCGCAAAGCTTTGAGTACAGTTCCGTCGGCGGCTGGGTAGTTACAAGGGGAGCCGGTCAGAACAGCACTTATTACGGCACCATAGCCGACATTGTTCTTTCACAAAAATACGCGACTCCGCGCGGCAAAATTGTTACCAGCCATTACCCCCGCGAGGCAACGGGCCCCAACCTCAATCAGATTATGATGGGCGGCGAGGGCACATTCGGAGTACTTACCGAGGTTACGCTCAAAGTGTTCAGATGGATGCCCGAAAACAGGCACTATTTTTCATATATGTTCAAAGATTGGGAAACAGCAATGACGGCGGGCAGAGAAATGATGCAGCGTGAATGCGGATACTCCTCTGTTTTCCGTCTGTCCGATCCGGAAGAAACAAGCCTTATGCTCAAGCTTTACAATGTTGATGAAACTCCTCTTGAACCCCTGCTTAAAATGAAGGGCTACAAAGATATGGAAAGATGCCTGTTTCTCGGCTTTACCGACGGTGAAAAAGGATTTTCCGACAATGTGGCAAAGAATATAAGAAAAATCGCGAAGCAGTACGGCGGAATGAGTCTGACCGCCTTTGTCGCAAAAAGCTGGGAGAAGGGCAGGTTTACCGACCCTTATCTGCGCGACGCTTTAATGGATTTCGGCATAGTTACCGATACCCTTGAATGTACGGTCAACTGGTCAAATATGGCGCAGGTGCATGACGATGTGCGAAAGGTGTGCCACGCTCTGCCCAATACAATAGTTACAACTCATATGTCTCACTGTTACCCTCAGGGGGCAAATCTTTATTTCATTTTTATTACAAGAATGAACAATTCTGAGGAGTTCAGGCGCTATCACACTTCCATTCTCGACGCCATTCAGAAATCCGGAGCGGCAATAAGCCATCACCACGGCATAGGCAAAATGTTCGCGCCGTGGCTTGAAGGCTCGCTGGGCAGGAATGAATACGGTGTTTTCAAAGTTCTCAAAGATTATTTCGATCCCGGTTACAATATGAACCCGGGCGGAACAATAGGCCTCGACCTCAAGGAAGAAGAAAAGAAATTCCTGCGAAATGATATTAAATAACAGATGTCATCAAATACGGATTTCTCAGCGGAATCCGTATTTTTTTGCAATTAAATTTCACAAATTTTTTGTAACATAACAATGCAAATGTCAGATATTTGTTGATTTAGTTTAAAAACTGTTCATTTTTGTTGTGCAAGTTGCACAAAAGATTTCATAGATGTTGATATGAAATATTATTTCTGAATAAATTGATCGACTTATTTTATTGTGCATATTGCACAACTGAGATGCGCTTACATTGTGCAATATGACTTGACAAATTGATTTTTGATGCTATAATGTTGTCAAATTAAAAAAAGAAAGAAGGCATAAGTAAATGAACAGCTATTTAAGCTACGAAAGAGAGATTTTTGAAGCTCAGAGAGAACTCATCGAGAAAATCGAAAGTCAGAAAGGCTTCACATGGGAGAAAATAAAGGCTGCAATTGCGCTTGATTGCCTTTTACATGTTCTTTAATTCCATGTCACGGTGCTTCGGCACCTGAAAATCCGAAAATTCAGCGGAGCTCCGGCTTCGCTTTTTTGTTTTTTCAATATATTTAAAAATCGCTATTGACATAAATATTGTAATTGTTTAAAATCAAAAAGATATCCTTATATTCATCACGGAGGTAAAAAATGAAAAAGCTTCTTTTAGGTAACGAAGCGGTAGCGGCGGGACTTTATGAAGCGGGGGTTAAGGTTGTTTCAAGTTATCCCGGCACTCCCAGCACTGAGGTTACCGAGTTTGCCGCAAAATACGATGAAATATACTGTGAATGGGCTCCCAATGAGAAAGTCGCTATGGAGGTTGCTTTCGGCGCGGCTGTCGCGGGCGCGCGTTCTTTCTGCGCCATGAAGCATGTCGGCCTCAATGTCGCCGCCGATCCTCTCTTTACCGCTTCATACACGGGCGTTAACGCCGGTATGGTTGTTCTTGTGGCGGATGACCCCGGAATGCACTCCTCTCAGAATGAGCAGGATTCAAGGCATTATGCCATGGCTTCAAAGATTATGATGCTCGAGCCTTCCGACTCCGATGAATGCCTTAAATTCACAAAACTCGCTTTTGAGCTTTCGGAGCGCTTTGACACTCCCGTAATTCTCAGAGAAACCACAAGAATCGCTCACTCAAGAAGCCTTGCCGAAACGGGAGAAAGAACAGAGCTTGCAAATAAGGAATATGTAAAGAATCCTCAAAAATATGTAATGGCTCCCGCCAACGCGAAGGTAAAGCATGTTGTTGTTGAAAAAAGAATTCTCGATCAGACCGAGTTTGCCGAGAAAGAGGCTGTTGAAATCGGCCTCAATAAGGTTGAATACAACAGCAAAAAAATCGGCGTTATCACAGCGGGCGTATGCTACGATTACGCGAAAGAGGCTCTCGGCAACAAAGCCTCCTACCTTAAACTCGGCTGCCTTTATCCCCTTCCCGTGCAGTTGATAAAAGATTTCGCCGCTCAGTGCGAAACGGTTTATGTGCTCGAAGAACTTGATGATTATATTGAGACACACTGCCTTAAAAACGGCATAAATGTCAGAGGTAAGGCAGATTTTACTCTCATCGGAGAGTATTCGCAGTCCCTTATCGCCAAGGTTATTCTCGGTGAAGAAAAACCGACAATCAAAGCGAATGTCAATATTCCCGTTCGCCCTCCTGTGCTTTGTGCCGGATGTCCGCACAGAGGTCTCTTTTACGCACTGAAAAAAGCGGGCGTTGAAACGGTTACGGGTGACATCGGCTGTTATACTCTCGGAGCCTCAAAACCTATCGGAATGATTGACACCTGCCTTTGTATGGGTGCTTCAATTTCATCCCTTCACGGAAGAAATAAGGCCAATCCCGAAAAGGCGAACAAATCGGTTGCCGTTATCGGTGACTCAACCTTTATTCATTCGGGTATTACCGGTCTTGTCAATATCGCTTACAACAGGAGCAATTCCGTCAGCATTATTCTTGACAATTCCATTACCGGTATGACCGGCCACCAGCAGAACCCCACAACCGGTTACACAATAAAGGGCGACCCCACCGCCGCTGTCAGCCTTGAAAAACTCGCTGTTGCCGTAGGCATTCCCGAAAACAACATTTTCGTTTGCGACCCCTACAACCTTGACGACAGTGAACAGGCGGTCAGAAAAGCGCTTGAATGTGAAGGCCCCGCGGTGGTTATTTCAAGAAGGCCCTGCGCTCTTCTTAAATATGTTAAACACAATCCTCCTCTCAAAGTTGATAAAGACAAATGCGTGGGCTGCAAAATGTGTATGAAAATCGGCTGCCCCGCAATCAGCATAAAAGACGGTAAAGCGCAAATCGACGCTACGCAGTGTCTCGGCTGCGATGTTTGCAGTCAGCTTTGCAAACTCGGCGCAATAGGTTAAGAAAGGAGATGCCTGAAATGAACAGATCTGTTATGATAGTCGGCGTAGGCGGCCAGGGCACTTTGCTCGCCAGCAGAATACTCGGTGCGGTACTGCTGAAAAAGGGTTACAATGTCAAGCTCTCCGAGGTGCACGGAATGAGCCAGCGCGGCGGCTCCGTAGTTACTTATGTTAAATACGGCGATGAAATAGCCTCTCCTATTATAGAAAAGGGAGAAGCGGATATAATTCTCGCGTTTGAACAGCTTGAAGCCGCAAGATGGCTTGAGTATATGAAGCCGGAAGGTAAAGTTATTGTAAACACACAAAAGATTGACCCTATGTCGGTTGTTATAGGCGATGCGGTTTATCCCGACGGTGTTATTGATGCAATCAGGGCGGCAGGCGCCGATGTGCTTGAACTTGACGCTTTGCCCGTGGCAATGCAGGCAGGCTCGCCGAAGGCTGTCAATGTTGTGCTTATAGGCGCTATGGCAAAATATACCGGAATAGAAAAAGAAATCTGGCTTGATGCGGTCAGAGAATGTGTTCCCGCCAAATTTCTTGAGCTCAACCTCAAGGCGTTTGAACTCGGTTATAATTGCTGAATTGCAATCACAGCGGAGCCCGTTTTGACGGGCTCTGTTTTCTTTTGACATTTTTTGAAATCAGCTATTTACTTTCATACTTTTATGTGATAAAATGTTAAAGTCAATAACAGCAAAGGATGGCGCGATTATGGCATCAAAAATCAAAAACGAGAATAATGATTTCCTTTTTAAAGCGATTTTACAATTAAAAACCCTTGATGAATGCTATGATTTTTTTGAGGATTTATGCACTATTAACGAATTGAAAAGCATTTCACAGCGGCTCGCTGTTGCAAAAATGCTTCGTGACGGCAATGTTTACAGTGAGATAGTTGCCGAAACCGGAGCAAGTACCGCTACAATCAGCCGTGTAAACCGCTCTCTGCAATACGGCAGCAACGGTTATGAGGCGATTTTTGAACGCCTTGACGCTGTTGAACAAAAAGACTGATGGCTTACGACATTTTTGCCCGCTTTTATGATTTGCTGACCGAAAATGTTGAGTACGGTAAGCGCGCCGGTTACTATTGCGGGCTTCTTTCGTCTTGCGGCGAACAAAAAGGCATCCTGCTTGACCTTGCATGCGGAACGGGAACGCTTAGTGTTGAGTTCGCGAAAAAGGGGTATGATGTTATCGGAGTTGACAGCAGCGTCGGCATGCTTAACATCGCAAGGCAAAAATGCTGTGAGGCGGGGCGGGATGTTCTGCTTTTGTGCCAGCAAGCCGAAAAACTTGACCTCTATGGTACGGTCGATTTTGCCGTGTGCGCGCTTGACAGCATCAATCATTTGCCCGGCGCCGGCAAAATTCAGGCTGCTTTTGATAAAGTTTCCCTTTTTATGAACAAAGGCGGCGCTTTTGTGTTTGATGTCAACACCGTTTACAAACATAAAAACATTCTTGCAAACAATTCGTTTATTTATGATTTTGATGAAGTGTTCTGCGCCTGGCAAAATACTTTGAATGATGATATGAGCGTTGATATTTCGCTTGACTTTTTTTCACCGGGCAAAAACGGCTTGTGGGAGCGCTCATACGAGGAGTTTACCGAGTACGCTTATCCGCTTGAAGAAATTGAAAAAATGTTGAGAAAAAGCGGCTTTTCCGTAATCGGTATTTATGATGATTTAACTGAAAACCCGGTGAGAGCGGAAAGTGAAAGAGCGGTATTTCTCGCAAGAAAGGAATAGTTATGGGTAAAATTGTCAGAATGATATCCGAGGACGGAACACTGACCGTTATGGCCGCGGATACAACGGATATTGTTGAGCGTGCGCGTGAAATTCATAAATCAACACCGGTCACAACCGCCGCTCTCGGCAGGCTTCTGACGGCCGCGAGTTTTATGGGCGCCGTTTTGAAAGGTAAGGATGATTCCGTCACAATACGCATAAACGGCGACGGTCCCGCGGGCAGCGTTATTGCCGCCGCGGACAGTCAGGGTAATGTGCGCGGCTATGTTTCCGATCCCGGAGTTGACCTGCCTAAAAACGCGAATGGCAAGCTTGATGTGTCCGGTGCGGTCGGCAAAAACGGCTCGTTGACCGTTATGAAGGATCTCGGCCTCAAAGAGCCGTACATCGGTCAGGTTCCGATAGTTTCGGGAGAAATAGCGGAGGATATAACAAATTATTACGCGGTGAGCGAGCAAATACCCACTGTATGCGCTCTCGGCGTTCTTGTAAGCAAAGAAGACAAAAGCGTGATTACGGCAGGCGGATTTATTATTCAGCTTCTTCCCACGGCGCAGGATGATACAATTGACAGGGTCGAAAAATGCCTTGAAAATATTGAACCTGTAACAACAATGCTCGCAAAGGGAATGTCGCCTGAACAGATATGCCGCAGCGTGCTTGACGGCTTCCCGCTTCAGCTTCTTGATGAAATGCACCCGAGTTATGTTTGCACCTGTTCACGCGAAAGGGTTGAAAAAGCTCTTATAAGCACCGGAATCGAAGAACTTGAGGATATGGCAAAAGATGAAGTAACAAGGGTTAACTGCCATTTCTGCGATAAAATTTATGAGTTTACCCCATCGGATATAAGGGCGCTTATTGCGAGAGCGGAACGGCAGAGATAAGGGTAATAACAGCAAAAAAAGATTTAAAAAAATTTTAAAAAAACGGTTGACAATCACAATATATTATAGTATATTATATTTCGCCGCTTGAAGCGGCAAGGTTCGGGAGCATAGCTCAGCTGGGAGAGCACCTGCCTTACAAGCAGGGGGTCACAGGTTCGAGCCCTGTTGTTCCCACCAATGGCCCGGT